>WQSU01000005.1 GCA_009787675.1 Lentimicrobiaceae bacterium | reverse complement strand
TTTTACTCATATATTTTTTTGTGCGCAAAATTAAGTATTTCAACGTTTTATACCAATTTGCAGCCTAAATTTTGTCCATTACCCCCAAATTTCCTTATTTATCTACAGTAACCATCACCTGGCTTTGACAATGCATCACCAAAACAGGTTATTTGCTACCTATTTACCAATTCCAGCAAATCTTTAACAATAACCTCCTGCGTATATTTGTTTTCTATCAATTTTCGAGCATTTCTGCCCATCTCTTCGCATTGTCGTACATGGGTTGCACAAAAGATTATTGTTTGTACCATTTCTTCCGGAGTATTTGCAATAAAAATGTTTTCTTTATCGGTAATCTCTATCCCTTCTGCGCCAAGTGCGGTTGTAATAATCGGTTTTCCTAAAGCCATACCTTCCATAATTTTAATACGCATGCCGCTGCCTGATAGCAAAGGCACAATCATAATATCATACTCATTTATAAACTGTTGTGCACTTTCTACAAAATCGAAAACTTGAACATTGGGCATATTAATATCACCAAAAATGGCTTTGTTGCCTTTTCCGGCAAGGACTAACCTTATGTTGGGGTTTTGTTCGGCAATTTTCTTCCAAACATTTTCTAAAAACCATCCCATACCTTCCACATTAGGTTGCCAATTCATGCTACTGAGGTGAAAAAAGGAGATGTGGTTTTCATCAATGGTATGGTTTTTAATTGGATAATCAGGCAAATTTATGGCAAAAGGAATCACTTTGCTGCATAGCGCAGGAAATTTTTCTTTAAAAAAGCGGTGGTCTATTTCCGTGATGGGCATATAGCCATCAATTTTTTTGAATAAAGATAATTCAAAGCGCTTGAGTGAGAAGGCAAGGTACTTATAAATAGCTTTTTTTAGCGGTTTTTTTACCTGTTGGGAGAGTCTTTCCCAAATTAAATATTCGACATTATGTACGCGCAACAAAATGCGTGCCTGAGTGTGTTTTTTTAAGGTCTCCATGTAGCTTCCAACAAAGATAGATTCTAAGATGACTACATCAAATTTTTCTTGCAAAAGGATAGTTTCTAATTTTTGAACCATCTTTTTAGAAAAGAATCGGTTTACTTGCAAGGAGGTTCTTTTGAGGAAAGCCTTAAGAACGGTTAGCACCGTTATCTTGGTGTTGATAAAAACCGATTCTAATCGGGTCTTAGTTTGATAGTCAGAAAATTCCTCGGAGAAAACAATGGGATGTTTAGGCGTAGCAATAGATACTACTTTCACTTCTATATCGGCATCTAAAAGGGAGGCGGTAATTTGGCGCATAGCCACACAGCCGCCGTCAATGCTTGGAACCGGAGGTTTATGGGTGAGTTGTAGTACTTTCATTTTTTTTTCTTACAAATATTTTTTTCAGGTTAAGTTGTCGTATTCTTTTCTGAAGTTCTTCTGAAGATAATAATGCAGAATCAACGGATGCCTGATAGGTGAGGAAGGTGCAAATGGGAAGGAGGACAAAAGTGGAGAGCCACATGCCGAACCACGGAGATACCACGCCTCCTTTGGCAATTTTTTCTCCAAAAATGGAAAGCATAAAATAGCTGGAAAAGAAAGCCACCGTAATTACTAAAGGCACAGCAATGCCCCCTTTCCGAATGATAGACCCTAACGGAGCCCCCACGAAAAAGAATACAATACATGCTATGGAAAAAATATATTTTCTTAACCACTCTATACGACACGACGCCATATTGGTATATAAAAACTTTTTATATTCCCTGTTCACATTCAATCCATTTTTAAATTCATTCTTTAGGGCAATGACTTTATCAAGCATTTCTGTTTTTTCTTTGGCGCTTAACTCACTGTAAGGAATGTTTGGAGGAATGGAATCTGTGAGAAAAAGATTTTCGGGAAGAATAAAGTGTTTAAAACTATAACTGGAGGATAGAAAGGTTGCTAAAATATCATTGTTATTATTTTCAACAGAGCACTTTACAGTATCTATCATTTTTTTAATTTCTGCATTAGAGAGCGCCTGATTTTGTTTTGAATAAAAACTCTCTTCTGATTTCTCAAACTTAAAAGAAGAAATATCAAGTCTTTTGTAATGTTCTGAAAATTTGAATCGTAGCAATTGATTATTATCCGTTGATTTTGAATTGTTGCTCTCATCCCAGTGAAAGCCATCAAATAGGTAGAAAAGCATATACATTTGGTCATCAGTTATTTGCATTCTGCCTTTTTTTGCATAAGTAAATGTACTGCTTCCTTGATATTTAGTGTGGTCAAATAATAAAACATCATAAATATCAACATTGTTGCGGTCCTTCTTCCCTACCCTAATACTGTAATTATCAAAACCATCATAAAAAACCCCTTCTTCAATACTTAATGTTGGTTTTTGGTCTTTAATATTTCTTAGTAATGACTTCATTTTAAAGTGTGCTTTAGGAGCAACCTGATCAGCAAACCAAAAAGATCCGCAAGCAATAAGGAAAGAACAGAGGGCAAGAGAAAAAATAAGTTTTCTTATGGAGATCCCTGCCGATTTCATGGCAATGATCTCATATTGCTCTCCCAGCGAACCAAAAGTCATAAGCGAAGATAACAACACTGCCAAGGGCGCCGCTAAAGAGACAAAAGTAGCGGAAGCATAAAAAAGAAACTCAAGAATAATGGAGATTTCGAGACCTTTTCCTACGAGATCATCTACATATTTCCATAAAAATTGCATTAAGAGAATAAATAATGCAAAGAAAAAAGTGAGGGCAAAAGGTCCTAAAAACTTTTTAAAGAGGTACTTATAAATTATTTTCACGACCTTAAATATTTATTAATAATCGCCTAAGGTTTCTTGGAGTTGGTTCAGTGCATTTTGAGCTTGTTCATCATTTGGAGGAGAGCCATGCCATTTATGGGTACCCATCATAAAATCTACCCCCATACCCATTTCTGTGTGCATAATTACTGCAACGGGTTTTGAATTGAGCCTGTGTGTTTTTACGCAGCTCATTTGTTTCAGTATATCCTCCATACTATTTCCCTGCATTTCCACTACCTCCCAGTCAAATGCTTTGAATTTGGCTTGTAAACTTCCCAGATTGCACACCTCTTCAATAGCGCCGTCAATCTGTTTTTGATTATAATCTATAATCAAAACGAGGTTATCAACCTTTTTAGCAGCAGCAAAAAGGATAGCTTCCCAATTTTGACCTTCCTGCAGTTCACCGTCACCACAAAGCACATAAATAAGATTTTCGTCTTGGTTTGCTTTTTTGGCTAATGCTGCGCCTATGGCTATTGAAATTCCTTGTCCTAAAGAGCCTGAAGCAACTCTAATTCCGGGCAGTTTGTAGAGTGGCGAGGGGTGTCCCTGTAAACGAGTTCCCAAAAAGCGAAATGATGCCAGTTCACTTACAGGAAAATAGCCTCTGCGTGCCATAACGCTGTATAAAACCGGAGAAATATGACCATTCGATAGAAAAAACATATCCTGATCCATTCCGTTTTCTGAGATATTTTCAGGTGTACAATTTAGGATATTAAAAAACAGGGCGGTCATAAAGTCGGCACAACCAAGAGATCCACCGGGGTGCCCCGATTTTGCTGCATGAACCATGCGAATAATATCGCGTCGCACTTGTTGTGCAATCTGTTCCAATTCAAAACTACTCATTATCTCCATCATGAAAATCTTAATTTTTTTTAATTATTAAATTTTTAAATCTTACCCCTAATCGCCTCCGCTATCTCCTTATATTCTTCGTCTGTGAATTTGAGTATTTCTTTTCCATGATTCATGTCACCTTCAACTCTAATGGGAATCAAGTGGATATGGGTATGTGGGACTTCCAAGCCAATCACCTTAATTCCGATTCTCTCGCAGGGGATACTGTTTTTTAAGGCTTTTGCTATTTTCTTTGCGAAAAGGATTAAGCCGCAAAGTTGTTCATCATCAAGATCAAAAATATAATCATTTTGAATTTTCGGGATTACCAAAGTATGCCCTTTTGAAGTGGGGCGAATGTCTAAGAATGCAAAATAATCATTGTTTTCTGCTATTTTATAGCAAGGGATCTCCCCTTTAATAATTTTGGTGAAGATAGTATCCATATTATCTTGATATATTAATAATTTTAAACTCTAACGTTCCAGCAGGGGCTTGGATTGTTGCGGTATCATTTTTTCCTTTTCCGAGCAAACCTTTGGCTATTGGGGAAGAAACAGAAATTTTTCCTGCCTTAAAATCAGCTTCTGACTCCGGCACAATAGTATAGGTCATTTCCATATTATTGGCTATATTTTTTATAGTTACAATTGAATAAATCAAAATTTTAGAGACATCTATCTTAGATTCATCCAAAATACGCGCATTAGCGATGAGGTCTTTTAATTTCCCAATTTTGAGTTCCAAGAGTCCCTGCGCTTCTTTTGCGGCGTCGTATTCTGCATTTTCCGACAAGTCGCCTTTATCTCTTGCCTCTGCAATAGCTGCTGAAATTTTTTTACGTTCAACGGTTTCTAAATGGTGAAGTTCTTTTTTTAGCGCATTTAAGCTTTCTTCAGAATAGTACTTAATGTTATTCATATTTATAAATGTTTATTGTATATCGGGTAAAATAAGAAATTAAAGAGGCTTCTGAAAAGCCTCTTTAATTTTGAATGTAAAAAGGGAAACTATTTTTTACAATGAGATTTTCACTCCAATGTAGTGGTTTCCTTTCCAGAAGTTGGTAAATCTATAAGCATAATCAAACCACAGCATTTGGTTTCCTTTGCCTTTTTTTGCCAATGGAACCCCTACGGTAACACCTGCGCTGGGTCCTAAATACATACTTTCGTGATTAGCAAATATCATATTATTACCATCAATATTTCTTTTTGTAAAAGTTTCAGCAAGATATCCTGCACGAATTTGTAAGAATTTCATAAATCCGTATTCAATACCGATAGCAAAATTGTCTCTGGAATAAGCATTAGCAATAAAAGAGCCTGCTAACGTTACACGATGAATAGCATCAGTACGGGTCAACCCTTCCTCTTTTCTGTCTTGTTTACTCATGAGTTGGTACTCTTGAGAAAAGAAAAGAAAATCGTATGATAATCCTATGGTAAGTAAAGTAGGCAATTCATACTCGGCAGCCCTGTGTTCTACGGTAGCAACATAATCAGTACCTTGTTGAACAGCTTTAATGGAGAGTCCGTCTCCTTTATAGCGCATGGCTAATCCGAAATTTTTAAGAGCAACTCCAATTTTAAAGTTTTCATAAGCGCCAGAAAGATATTGTACGCCAATGTCTATTCCAACACCATTAGCACGAAGATCGGATGTACTTTCATTAATAATTTTAAAAGAGATACCTCCATGAATATACTTATTAAACGATTTGGCATAGTGAACGCCAATATAGTTTAATTTGGGAGAGAAAATGGAACCATCTCCGTCTGGGTTACCAACAGTTGTTGTCATAATATCTCCGAAACCCATAGCAAATACAGAAACAGCAACTGTTCCCAAGTCAACTTTGCGACCAGTTTCTTTATTTCGTGCAGTAAGTCCTTGTGCTATACCCACAGCATTGATATTGATTCCACCGCTGGACCCTGTAAAATATTGAGTACGTGAATAAGAAACTTCCGTTTTTTTAGTAAAAGCTATCCCAGCTACATTACCAAATACGGATTCCAATCCACGAGTTTCTGCTACACCGCATGAAGCCCAACCAGATGAGCGTGCCCATGGGTCAATAAGTAGGTGCTGTGCTCCGGATTGACCAGAACGGTCTTTATTACCTGCCATCGCTGTAAAAGCAACGGTGAAGAACCCAAGCATAATGCAAATTAGTAAAGTTTTATATGTTTTTGTCATAATCTAAATTTTTTAATGTTACTAACTTAATAATGGATTAGAATTGATTCAAGTCGGTTTGACGCATTGAACAGAAGAATTTTAACATTCTTTCGCCAATACCAGGGCAATTCACATGAATAATATACACACCGCTTGAAATTGGAATATTTGCATAGTTTTTCAAATCCCAATTTACGTAAGAAGTTTCGCTATCCCCTTTGGTTAATGAACGAACCAAAATTCCACTTACTGTATAGATATTAATAGTTACAGGAGCTTGGTTTTTCAAATCTGTAGGCAAATTGATAATTTTAACCATCGTTTGAAGAGCATCAATTTCATATAGAGAGGCGCCATAATAAGGATTCGGCACAATATTGATTTTATCCAATATTGATTGATAAAGCCTTGTATCATTAAATGTGGGCGCCAATCCTTTTGTAGTAAGTTGATATACAGGATATCCCTGATATTGTGCGAATTCACTTGGTACTGAATAGTCATTTTCTCTTAATTCAGGTGTTTCGTACCATCTGGAGATATATCTCAAATAAGGGCGCGTAACACGGATTTTATAAGTAACGTCGCTACTCAGCCATAAGGAATGCATAGCCGGATCTTCCGGTTGCATTGGGATACTCGTATACATTACATTATTGAATAATTGCATCTTTGTATGTTTTCTGGCTACAATAGTTGAAGCATGATTTCCAAGCACTTCAGGGTAAGAAAGTACTTTTTTAAATTTTTGAACCAACCATTTTCCCTCGTCATAAGGTCCACATTCATAAAAAGGATATTTTTTCTCAGGATCAAGATAACCCTCAAATCCACCCCATGTAATATTGTTGGCAGGTGTAAGTAATTGGTGATTTATAGTGAAAACGGTATCTCTTATGTTAAAGTTCCGCCTTCCGGGATTTAAGAAAGTTGAATCAACAAAAATAGTTGATACTGGTTGGTGCAAATAATGTGCCGGAGAAGTATTTCCTGAGCTATTACAAACATACACATAATGCATGCCACCCCATACTCTTTCTATCCCCAAATTAAATAATTCCTCTATGCCACCTATTTTGCCACTTGCATCTTCATACATTACATCGTACATTGATTTTGAGATAACACTTCCTTCAGGAAAATCAATCGCAAAATAATCAAATACATCATATTTAGCAATAGCATAAGTAGAAGTAGGATTAAAAACCATATCATTTCCTCTCACAAGATTGCCAAACTTTTCATTTAAAGTCTTATCAGAATTTTCAGAAAACATAATATTAAGACGTTCTCCAGTTTCAACATTGATAGCATAACCGGGAAACCATCCCATACCTTCATCTCCATTCGTTCCGAAACCATCTGTAGAATTATCAGGTTTACCATCCTTGTTAACTGATTTTGCTTTTCTGGGTTCGCCTCTTAGCGCTCCTCCTTCTGAATTATTCCTATCTTGACAAGATTCTAATACAATAGCTCTTGTCCATTTACTCTTATCTGGAGTTAGAACAACGTTAACAGAGTATAAATTTGTCATAGTTTGGTTATAGCCGGGCTGGTTATAGGGCGCGGTTAATGCTCTAAAATTATAATAATTATGTAGTCCGGATGCATAAAATTCAGTCGTTGGATTGACAGTATTAGGGTAAGGAGGCTCTTCAAATTGTCTTTCTGCGGTAGGAGGAAAAGCAAATATGGGTTCAGGTACAGTATATTTTACTTGTGGACCGTTGTCGTAAGGGGAAGCTAATACATACGGCGCCCACTTTCCACCACAAACAGAGCCGAATTTTCCAGAAGGATCCTTAAAGGCTCTATCTTCGCTAGCCCCGCCTCCTGGTTTTATTTCAAGGATACTGTTAGAGGGGAAGAAAAAATCTTCTAATCGTTCTTTATCATAATTACCTCTAACTGTTGCACCATCACCAGTCCATGCTCCCATACTATTACTTCCCGCACGAATCCAATTTGAAGGAAGATTTTTATTATCATCCACTAATCCTGTAATCCATTGAGGAGCATTATTTTCAAAAACAACATCATTATCCATATCAATTTTTTCTGTTTGATGATACGCATATTTTATTCTATACATGTCAGGTTTTGTACTTAGAGTATATTTCTTTTGTAGTTTTTGATAGAATTTTTGAACTTTAGGATCCGTAGCAGCAAAATCTTTATTATGAATATTTATAGAAATACCCAAAGGAAAGATAATCTGTTCATAAGATTGTCCAATTGAAGTTTGAGAAATAAACTCACGAATAGGTTCTCCATTAATATCCAGCAAACCAGCATCTCTTAGTTCCTGATCGCTTACCGTTGGACTAATCGTAAGTATCCAGTAAGCCTCATTGGTGATATCAGCTTTGTTTTTAATAGACGTTGAGACTTTGTCATTATTCAAAAGAGTATCTTTAATAACGAGGATATAGTCAAATGGTTTAACACGCAAAGGATCTATTATCTTAACGTTAAGCGGACCTGCATTTTTTTCATACTTCAATTCTCTTACTCTCCAATCTCCCTTATCACCACCGCTCATAATTTTATCAATAGTTTCATTAGTAAGATCAAGAGCAATACCACCATTTCCTTGTCCATCAATGCGAGTAATATATGGAATTGAACCATAGTCGCAGTTAAGAGTAGCGCCACCGCCATGCACTGATGGGGGGTGAGGTACCGCTGCAATTGCCGTTACAGCTCTTCCTTCAGCCGTTTTTCTACCTCTTAAATAGGGGGTTTGTTGTCCAATCAAAGCCAATGGATCATCAGGATTAACACTATAGGGTAAAAATTCATTAAAGGCATACGCAACAGCAACAAAATAATAAGTTTTATAATTTACTAATTGCCGGTTACCAGTAGCAAAAAGATCTTGAGTAATTTCAAAGGAGTGCTCTATTCCCGTGTTGCTACCGGCTACTTTTTCAACAGGAATAGATAACTGTAATTCATTATTAAACTCCCAATTGATCAGTCTTCCTATAGGATTACTGTTCTCATCAAAATTAACTATATCGTATTGCTTCACCAAACGAGCTACACTTGGGTCATCCAAATCTCCGGCAGCAACATCAGGTCTTGCTACCTGAAATATTTGATATCCTTCAAAACGATAAAATTGGTCATAAGGTACTATTATTTTGGTGTCCGGATGATATAAAATAGTATCTTTTTCGTTTATACTATCATAAGCGATATAGGGTTGACCCTTAATAATATCAACTCTTTCTTTAGTAATTTGATTGTCGAATTCAATGTAATCTTCATTAGCATTATTACTTAGCAGGCTATTGCTTAATAAGAGGATCAACTTTTGGTCATATTCTCTAATAGTCAAATTTGGGGCATCTGGACCATCAAGTAATTTAAAACAGTTTTCGAAAAGCGCTTGGCACTTATCGTCAGCTATCAATAACAAATTAACTGAAGCTTCCAAACCACCCGTTGTAGCGCGAGCCCATGGAACTCCCACAGTGATATAGTTGCAAGCGCCCTGTTTTAGGGTAAAAGGTCCTGCGGATTGCATAAAACGACGGTCATCAGGCGTATTTCCGCCTGAGGAATTATTGCCTTTAGGACTCATTTCCGACCAATTTCCTGTTTTACCTCCATTATTATAATCTGCACCGGGATTTGCACCTTTAGTACCCCAATTGCAATAATCGCTACCTTGGGGAAACACAAAGTCACATTGAGGTCCGCCAGCATCATAGCCATCGCTTCCATAAGTAAATGGAGTCCCATCTTTCCATGTTCCTGTTAAATAATTATAGTATTCAAAAGCAAGATCCGGATCTGTTCTTGGTCCTTGTCCATTATTATGATAGGTAAAGGCACGCATTCCAAAGCGTTCATTATCAACAATAGTATCTCCAAAATTTACGCCATTGATCGCAAATTGGTCGTTCCAGCGTAATGTATCTAATGTAGTGGGATTTATATAAATTTTATCAAGTAAATTATCATCCGTGGCTGAGAAATTTTCAAAAATGTAATGTACAAATCTTTTACAATATTCTTGTTCTTCCTGATTGCCATTAATATCTGCCAACCTTCTGTTAAATAGGGGATTGTCAACACCATCAGGATCCAAATAGGGTCCTTGGAAAAAGTCTAAACCGACAGCCGGAGGATTTGCGCCATACGCATATATTTCACCACTACCATCTATTAATTTTCCATTATAACAATACCCCAAACCTCTAATTACATCACACCCTACAAAGTCATCGTGTGAATATCCCAAGTCAGGGTCACACCATTGCGAAAAATAGGTATCATAAAGTGTAACAGAACCTCTATTAATGATCTCATAAGAATAGAAAGTCATCTTGTTAAGTTCATCATTGGTTGCAAAAGCAAAAGCCTGTACCCTTATTTCAAGTCCAATTGGATTGCCTTTTGTTTCTGAATGAGGACCACCTTTATCATTTAAAAACCAAAAAATAGTTTCATCGCCTTTGAGAACATGATCTGCGGCAATCATCATGTTATCCCATCCTTGATTACGCTTTGTTTCTTCTCTCTCTCTAGGCATTGGCAATGCTTTTGGGTTGCGAATGCTACTGAGAGGATCACACTCACCTTGCTCATTAATCCAGGGACATTCTCTTGCACGTTGTTTATTTATAGGAGTCCAGGGACAAAGATCGTTGTCAAAATCATAATAAGGATAGTCTCCCAATAGGGGTTCATACTTATTGGGATCTCCGGCAACATCCATATAGGGCGCAAGGAAGTACGACTCGCCGTATGACTCACGTCCATGAGCGGGCCAATTTAAAATAGAAGGTGGTACTTCATAGGAGGGATCAGGAACAATACTATTTGCTTTATGTCTTTCCACATCAGTGCGCAATATGTGATAGAATTTATCGTAAAAACTGCAAGAGGCAGGAGAAATCGTAGCTTCCATCATGTGAAGAGGACCCGTCCAATAGTCATTTCCTCTCTGTGCAAATCTCATGGCAGCCATATACAGAGTTCCTTCTTTTTTAGGCATACTATATCCACCTATCCAAAGTGAAGAAGAAAACAACGAGGTTTTGCGCGATCCTTTAGGTATTTCATACTCTGCATTTACATCAAACCACATAGTACCGTTGGTTTTTAAATAGGCGCGTACATTATTCAATTTAAGTTCAGTAGATTTTGCCGGACCAAAACAAATGGCATCAGCTTTCGTTGATTTTTTTACATAGGATCCTTTATTTTTTTCTGCTTGCACTTGCAAACATGAAAACATGAAAATAAGGAATAAAACAGTTAAAAATTTACATTTATTATTCATAATATCTATATTTTAAAGGTGAAATATTAAAATGAAAACGATACGCCTAAAGCAACTGTAAAGGGTCGATTATAATTAAAAGGATCTGCCACAGACATATTATAGTAATTAGTAGCCGAAGAAGAAGGCATAATATTAAAAGCCATTCCGTTAGCTATAATATTTTGAAATAATAAGGATGATATATAACCGTCATCAATCGGGCTACCTGTGTAACGATAAACATCTACAACAGTTTTAAGGTTCAAAAGGTTTTGGAAATCTAAATATACCGTTAACATACCCTGTTTATACTCACGTTTTCCACTGTCATTGGTTTTCTTTTTACTTGCCAAATTAAGCATAAAAGATTTATCAACACGTAAGTCGCATCTGAAAATCCAAGGCATATTCGCTCCATTGATGGTTCCTTTTAACCGAGGCTCAGTGCTTTCACCCCACCTTAATGCAGAATATACAATACTTGAGCGTGAATAAGGCATACCAGAAGCAGCATTAATCATCAATGTTACACCTGCATTTTCAAACCATCTGATCTCTTTTGTAGTGTCTGTGCCTTTTTTCTGCTTTCTTGTAATTGGTCCATTATAGTCGGTGCCACTACCATAACGAAGGTCAATACTGGCTGAAATGTTATGGCGTTGGTCATATTCCAAATTTGTGAGTGTTCTTAAATTGGGTTGACCTGAAGCAAGAATTGCTTTATTTGAGGTCGCGCTTGATCCTGTTCCTTTAGCAAACTGTAGCGTATAATTGGCACGGAATGTTAAATTCTTTGCACCCCTCATTGTGAATCCAAACATAAATCCTTGAGTGGTACCAAAATCTATATTTTCATAAGAATAGTAGCTATTTGGATAAGCTCCCATATAACGATAGGTTTGTAATTGGTCTTTCTTTTCAGAGTAATAAGCTCCAAAGTTAATGGCAGCATTTTCTCCAACTTTTTGGCGAAATCCTATCTCGTAGTCCACTGTACGTTGTGAACGCAAATTGGGATTGTCAATTGTTTCATTTCGATACTTACTTTCAGAAATAAACAAATAGGCAATAGGATTGATTTGTAAGTTTTGGGGTCTATAAGTAATAATGTTATAGTGTGCATAAAATACGGAATTAGTAGAAACCGGAAAAGAAAAAGAGATACGAGGCATTAAACTTAAATAAGGTTTATATTTTGTAAACGCATCGCTTGAAACTTTTGTTAAAGCATCGGGTTCAAGATAATTTACCAGTACCGGACCACCTGCACCCAAATATGAGGTAGGATCAGCTACTTCCTGCCCAAAGTCATTATACCATGTCTTACCATTTCTATATGCCACAATTGAATGAGAAGCGTTATCCAAGTCTTCATTGGCTACCGCAACGTATGGAATCCATTCGGGTTTGTAGTTATCAATAGGAATTGTCCAGCCTGCATTAACCAAATCCTGCACCGTGCAAGCATCTCTTAGCAGGAACGGATCTTTTAAAACAGGTTGATTGGCATTAAAATAGTCAAAACGTAGTCCCAAGTTAAAAATAAGATTTGAAATAGAAAATTTATCTTGTAAGAAAAATGCTAAATAAATGGGTTCATAAGCGCCAATAGCATATTTATCATTAGAATGTAAGTCTTCACCATTAAAGAAAGTGTTTAAATCCAATTTTTTTCTTGAAAGTTTGCCAGTATAATCATAACCTCTATAAGAAACAACATTATTACCTGAATTTAACAACTCATAATTAGAGAACAGGTCTAAAGAAAAATCATTGGGGTCGTAGCTGTCAATATCAAGAAATACCGTATTATCCGTAATACCTCTACGATTTCTCAAGTTTTTATCAAAGTTTGTTAGATTTGGGATGATGGGGTACATTATTGTGTCCATTAACATTCCAAATTCATCAATTCTAGGATAGAGTCCTCCACTTTTCCAATAGGGGTTTGCAAAATCAAACTGAAAGTAAGCATCATTATATGTATAACCTCTCATCAATCCCCATAACTCTCGAGCAGCAATAGTGTAATTTCTGAGCGTAAGTTTATCAACTTCAAATCCAAATTTGATTTCATGATCTTTAATGTTTAGAGATAAACTGGCTTTTGCTCCAAATGTTTCAGATTTTGTTTTCTCATACTGGGCTCTAAAACTATCGAAACCGTAGCTAAGGGCACCCGGCGGTATATATAATCCGTTTGCAATAGTAAAAGGATTATCTCCATTTAAAAGTCCATAATAGCTTTGATACTGACTTTGCTGCAAAAATCCTCCCAAAAATTGTTGAACAATACTTCTTCCTTCTTGAGTTGCATTATTAATATCTACTCCTGTTTTCTCTTTAATAAAATCAATAAATCCTTGGGTATAGGGTACTAAACCAGGATTAAAATAGTTGCCGTTATTGGTAAATCCGTTTTTATCAAAATCAACCCAAACTGGTTGTTGATAAATATTTAGTGTTGTCACCGTAGCATCAACAGTATCTCCAGGCTGAACTACTATTCTCCTTTCTTCAAAGGCATAAAAATTTTCTCTTTCTGTAGAGAATTTACCAATATAACCATAATTAAAGAAATTATCTTTATGGTTTTTATCTTCTCGTTTAAAATTATATAATGTATAACTTACATTAATGTCATACATTACATTTTTAAGGATTGCATTTGCGGCAGTATCTGTTTTTACGCGGTGATTCAATCTTGCATTTACACGAAGCGTATTGTTTGTATATTTAGAGTTATTTGCAGCATTAAATAATGACCATGCTTGGTTCAATCCATCAAGTCCGCTATTATATTCGTACGATCCTCCTATCGAAAGCCTAAGGTTATTTTTTGATTTTCCACGGGCATCTTTTCCACCACCCATAATATCAATTTTACCATGAGCAAGAAATCCCCAATCCTGGGTATTTTCGTGTACTCTAATTTTTTTAAAATCGTTAGCACCAAGAAAGTTTGCCCTATAGTAAGAAACATAAGACTCACCAATATATCTATAGTCCACTGGTTTTGCAATAATATCCTGAATTACTTCCGGTTTTGCAATCCACGAGCCACCAATTACAGGACGTCTATCCTTATTATAGGTTCCTTCTGCAGAAAGTAAGAAGCCCATTCGTGCAGGTTCTTGGGGAGTTTTACCTTTAATAATAGGTCCGGATAAACTGGCAGCAGCTAACATTTGCCCATAACCTTCCAACGAACTGCGAATCTCAAAACTTCCGTGAAAGTCTTTAGCCACCCCGCGTGTTGTAAGGATTGTAAAACTTGTACCATCGCCATACTCAGCAGGAACCCCGCCTTGTATAAGCTCAAAGCCTTCTAAAGATTGCATGGCAACACCACTACCTCCACGTACACGCACACCGTCAATAATGGTTTGTTGACCGTCGCTACGATTACCACGTACCGATGAGATTGTAGTTCCGTCCGTACTGGCAACCCCTCCTAAATTTGAAAGAACGCCCGCTATAGAACGTCCAGGTGCTTTCCGTACTTCATCTCCTGTTAGTTTGTCGGAAGAAGTTGTGTTGTCGGCGGCAAAAACCGGAGGTACATACACTACTTCTACTACCTTCAATTCGGTTGAAGAACAGTCAATTTTAAGATTGACAAACTTCACCTCAGAACTTGGCACATAGATACCTTTTTCGGTATGAGTGGTCAAGCAGGTCATCATTCCCTGGGCCGTAATGTCATACGTACCGGCAGGAACGCCAAAGATTTGATAAGCGCCGAGATCATCCGAATAAGCGCCATTTACAACCCTACCATCTTGTTTTAAAAGGATCTGAACCATGACGGGGTTACCGTTTTGGTCTTTTACTTCTCCTTTAATGGTACTTTGGGCGTAAAGAACGCTCCCGGCAAGCATACACAAAAAAAGTGTAAAGAGTAATTTTTTAATCATAGCCATTAAATTATATTAAACATAAAAATTTGTAAATACTTTTAAGGGCGTAAAGATATTATTATTTCTTTTCTATTACAAAGAAATTATGAAAAATTTAAAAAAACTATGTAATTTGTTGATTTTTAGTATTTTTAAAAATTTCACTGAGCAAAAACGCTTTTTGCAATTCAGTCCCTTCAAAGTCTTCCAATAAACCGTTTTCATTTTCTAAATCAAAATCTTGCGAAAAGTTTTGGGAATTATCTGACTGTAAATTTTTCTTTTCAATATTTTGTATTTTTTGCTTTTTTCTCTCCTTTTTTGAAGCAATATTGGAATTATTCTGCAAATTCTGAATGGCAGACTGCATAGAAAAGTCATCTGAATCTACACTCTGGAAGGGATCTGATTCGTACGAAAAATCTCTGCCTGCTTGCTTATTGTGAGTATATGGTTGTTTTTTTTTCGATTTAAAAAACATGCTAACAATGGAAAAAGCAATTGCCAATACGATAAATATTATTTTTTCTATATCCATTATTATTTATTGTTTTAAGTTGTATAAACTATTTTATTTTCAATCCTTTATAGATTCTTGTGATAATTTTTTTAGTATAAAGAGGAAAGTCGGCTTTCATCATCCAATCGTAGTAGGGAGGTTCTATGGTAAAAACCTTTACAACAGGAACTCCTTTATATTTTCCAAAGTTAAAGACCTCTTCATCTTTTTCATTAAAAACAATATGTCCGGCAAAATCTACGGTACGCACTTCGCGCGAAAAATCACTAAGCACCTTAATATTGTTTTCCAATTTTGTAATTTTTCCTGTTTTGGCATCTTCATGCGTTTCGCCATCATATTTTTCTAATTGTCCTTTAAGTATTTCAAAGGTAGCGCGCGTATCGGCAAGTGCCTGATGGGCATCAATTAACTCTTTTTGACAATAAAAACGATAGGCTGCACTTAAATTTCGAGGCTCCATTTTATGGAAAATATTTTGAACATCTATACATTTCTTGTCTCTCAAGTCAAAATCTTTCCCCACTCTTAAAAATTCTTCTACCAAAAGCGGCAGGTCAAATTTGTTGGAGTTATAGCCTGCCAAATCACAGTTTTCAAGAAAGTGGTGCACTTCATCAGCAACCTCTGCAAATACAGGCGCATCTTTGAGGTCGGCATTACTGATTCCGTGTATGGCTTCCGCTTCTTTCGCTATAGGGATTTCGGGATTGACACGCCACACCTTGGTCGCTTCGCTCCCATCGGGATTTACTTTAAGTAAAGCCAATTCAATAATTTTATCTTTTCCGATATTTAAACCGGTGGTTTCTACGTCAAAAAATACGATGGGACGGGTGAGGGATAAATTCATTAGTGATTAGTGGTTAGTGGTTAGTGGTTAAATTTTTTGGAAAAAAAGGACAGTACAAAATTAATTCCTAATTCGTAATTCCTAATTCTTAATTAGTTTAAATGTTTCAAAAGTGTTATTTTCTTTAATAACTCTTACAAAATAGATTCCGGTAGGATAGTTTGCAACATTCATATTCACAACATTATCTCTACATTGTTTTTCATCCATTTTCATGCCGGTAATATTATACAGTTCTACTTTCGTAATTCGTAATTTATTATTCGTAATTGAAATAGTGTTGTTTGCAGGGTTTGGACCTATTACTGTACTAGGGCTCGGTGCAACCGGAGGGTCAATTTGGGTGAGTTCACCGAACACCGGTCTCAACATGGGTGTGCCTTTATAAATGGAGGTTTCCCATTTGCCACGGGTATTGTATTTAAAATATTCTCGTGAATCATTACTTTGGTCAAATCCTATATTTAGTTGTACATTGCCTTGTTGTTCAAAACCTATCCAAATATCTCCGGATACTGAAAGTTTTTTATTAAATCTATATTCCACGAAATCAAGAAATTGTTCTGAAAATTCGGGTTTAATGTTTTCCTGTTTATAAATTGTGTCTCCGGGCACTCCCTGCGCATCTTTCCAAACAATAATAGAAAATGTAGCATTGCTGTTTTCATCATTTTTAGTATGGTTGAACCACATCCGCACGGCGCTTAAATCATCTTGAACACGCAATGAAAACTTCATTGCAAAATAGGCAATATTAAATTGGTTGTTGAGACAATATCCGTACTCTGCCGTACCATCGTCATAAGCATAATAGTTTAAAAATTGCTGTTCATACACGCAGGTGTCGTTTACGGGCGCAAAGTCTAAACCTGCTGCATTCTTAAAAATGTGGGTAACCACAAAAACAGTTGTATCAGTCAAATTACCAGGCTCATATGTAATGAGCGGAGAAGCCTGTCCCGCTTTTGTTTGAATTCCGCTTGTTAAAAAAGGCTCAATATCAAGCGCGCTGCTGGGCTCAGAAGCGCCTACTACATTTCCATTATGCATAATGGTATATTGATATTCAGATGTACGACTTCCGTCGCTGAGATTGGAAAGTTGGTTTGTAAAATGCGATTTCATATCTGCATTTTGAAACTGCTTCCACGGCATGGCTTGATATTTTTGCAAGAAAGAAGTTGTGGGTGCTACAAATGCCAGGTCATTCGTAAAAAAGTCATCATATCTTCTATTTACATTCAAACGAATATAATCAATGTGCCATTGATCCACATTGCCTTCCCAGCCGGTAATGCCTACTTGCGGCTCAAGACTTGCATAGTTTCTAAATCTGAATTGGAAATTTTCGCACAAATATTTTTCCTCAGTAATAGGAATCATCACTTGCTTAAAATACTGATAGGGATTTTCAGAAAGCCATATTTTCAGGTTGAATCCGGGAGTTGACCAAATATGATCCCAAATGGTAACTAAGGTATCTCCCAATGGTTTGGTATATCCAAATTCCAGTACGAGCGAGTCGTTAGTGTTGGGTTGGTTTCCAATTCGTTCGCCTGCAAGGTTATCTGCAACACCAGCGCCACCCGGTTGAAAGTAAAAGCTGAAATATATAGAGTCTGCCGCTGAAATTTGGCGACCTCCTCCTTCAACAAACAAGGAATCTAACCTGATAAAACGCGACGTGAGTGTATCGGCTCCCTTAGAAGTAGCATTCAAATGGGAATAGATCGCTCCATGTTCATCTAAAGCATCTAAAGTAACCACGCCGATAGTGGGAGGGAAAACGGGAAACGTTTGATTTACGAACGCTTGCTTGTTCTCATAAAATTTTTCATTCGGCGCACCGATGCCCTTTGAAAAATCATCAAAGAAGGGAAGTAATAACGGCAAGGGTTCAGCTTTACTGCTTAAAAAAATATTTGGATTGTGTTTCTCTGCCTTGTAAACCTGAGGACTGGCTTTGATACCTGTTAAAAACTCCTGTGCTTGAACAGAAACGCTCAGCCCACACAACAGAAACATTATGAATGTTCCATATATAAAATGTTTAAATATAAAAGTACGTGTATTCATTTATTCTATGATTTCGTTTTCAATTTCATTTTCATTAGACAATTCGTCGGGATTTTTTCCGACCACTAAAGTAATTGTTTCCCCCGCACTGATTTCTGTTCCCGGATTAATGGCTCTTCCTTTGTAAAGCTGTTCTAAAACGGCATTTTCATAAGGGCTTGGTTTATAGATAACAGTGCCTAATTCCAGCCCAATCGCTTTCAACATAATTTCTGCCTGCCTCAAAGAAACATCTTCTAATTGGGGCATAGTTACTTTTGGGGGGGTGCTTGATGCCACGGTGAGATATACTTTTCTCCCTGTTTTCACCATTTCGCCCACGTGAGGGTCTTGTTTCAACACCGTTCCGGGCAATGTTTTCCTATCAAAGATATAATCGGAAACAACAATAATATAGTCTTTTGCAATATCCTCTTTTTTCAGTAGCTCCTGCGAGTCCATGCCAATAAAATTGGGCATCATCACTTCGGTTCCATGACGGGTATAGGAATTTAATACAAAAAGGGCAACAATAAACATAGCGACAAATATGCCTGTCGCCAGCAAGATATGAAAACCTAATTTTTTGGGAGAGAAGAAAAAAGTCCTTATTCCTGACATCGTTATAAGTCTATTTTTAGTAAACAGCAAAAATATATTTTTATTATGATTAGGCGTGTAATAAAATTTTTGTTTTTTTGTCAATGTTTTTATTCACATAATATTTCCCTATGAACCCGTTATTTCCATCACCCATTTATCAAAAAAGAAGAGCCCAACTAAACGCTGCATTCTCTTCTGGTACAGCGCTTTTTTTATCCAATAATGAATCACCTGCCAACTATCCGGCAAATACCTATCACTATCGACAAGACAGCAACTTTTTGTATTTTTTCGGATTATCGCTTCCTAATATGGTAGGAGTTATTGATTTTGAACAAAACAGATCACTTTTGTTTGGCGATGATTTTACGATTGATGATATTATTTGGATGGGAAATCAACCGAAATTAAGTGATTTGGCAGCGCATATTGCAGTAGATGAGGTGCGTCCACTGTCAGAATTAGCTTCTTTTTTAAAAAATAAACAAGTGCATTTTACGCCACCCTACCGCGCAGACAACAAAATTGAGTTGGCGCGCCTGCTGGGCAAAAACCTTGAAGAATTAACGCCTTCCATAGAATTAATTAAACGTATTGTGGCATTGCGCGAACTCAAATCGCCCGAAGAGATTGTTCAAATGGAAGAAGCGAATGAGATCGGCGTGAACATGCACACCATGGTAATGAAACATTGCAAACCGGGTGTTGCCGAGCGGGAACTTTTCGGCGTTGCAGAAGGGATAGCCTTAGGTATGGGCAATGGCACCTCATTTCCAATCATCCTTTCACAAAACGGACAAACACTTCACAATCATGACCATAGTTTGATCTTGGAAAAAGGCAGATTGCTCGTCATGGATGCCGGCGCCGAAAATGTGATGAACTACTGCTCCGACCACACACGCACGCTGCCCGTTTCCGGAAAATTTTCTCCCCTGCAAAAAGAGATTTACGAAACTGTGTATCAAGCCAATATGGCAGCTATTGCCAACTGTAAACCGGGAATCCAGCATATTGAAAACCACAGAATTGCAGTAACTATTATTACTGAAGGGCTGCAAAAGATAGGACTTATGAAGGGCAACATTGAAGAATCGGTGGCTTTGGGCGCACACGCGTTGTTCATGCCGCACGGCTTGGGGCACCAAGTGGGGCTTGATGTGCACGATATGGAAGATCTGGGAGAAAATTTTGTGGGCTACGACGAAACAATCCAACGTAGCAAGATCTTTGGATGGGGTTCTTTACGCATGGCTAAAACCTTAAAACCCGGGCACGTTATTACCGTAGAGCCCGGTATCTACTTTATTCCGCATCTTATTGATATTTGGAAAAATGAAAAGAAATTTGAGGCGTATATCAATTATGATAAAGTGGAAATGTATAGAAACTTCGGCGGTATAAGAATTGAAGACAGTGTGTTAATTACAGAGAATGGGCACAAGGTTTTAGGTTCTCACTTACCCAAATCCGTAACTGAAATTGAAAATATATTACAATCATAATTACTCTTTTATGAAAAAAATTATCCTGATTATTTTTCTTGGATGCGCCGCTCTTTTTTTACACTCCTGTATAAAAACCTGCACGTGCATAAAACCCAACAGTAACGCACAAGAGCTTGAAATTGACCCTTCGGAAAGTTGCAGCGCATACTCCGGAGAAGAATGGGGCGAATGCTCTTAATTTTTTCATCAATAATAATGATATGAAAAAGAAGAAAGAGCTTCCAAACAGAGGGGTTCCCAATAAGGCATTTGTTAGAATCAAGCCTGCTTCTAAAACAGATTTTGGGAAAAAGAGCACCGTCTCTTATAGTTTTTTTTCTTCTCCTTTTGGAAAAATAGCGGTAGCCTCTGTGCCACAAGGCGTTTGCTATGTGGGTTATGCACGCTCATTAGAAATTGTTCTTCAAGAATTGCACCATAGATTTCCCGATGTAACTTTGCGGCAGCATACAAACAAACAACACGAACATGTTAAAAAGCTCTTTTCCGGAAACTGGGAAAGAGGTAAGAAATTATTAGTGTGTGCAAAAGGAACGGTATTTCAATTGAAAGTATGGGAAGCCCTGTTGCAAATTCCAACAGGCACATTATCAACATATAGCAAAATCGCCATGACGGTTGGTTCTCCAAAAGCTCAACGTGCAACAGGATCTGCCGTGGGATGGAATCCAATACTATATCTTATTCCTTGCCACCGCGTGATTGCGCAAAATGGAAAAATGGGAGGATTTTACTGGGGAATCGAAAAGAAGATAGAACTGCTGAACGCTGAAAATGCAGGCTATTTACATTTTACTTCGTAAAGTACGCCGTCCGCATCATACTCTTCTCTACTAAATTCGGAACATTTTTTACTGGATTCCTTTACAAATTCACCTTTATACTCTTTGTTATAGTCTTTATCCAATTTACCATTAATATATCGGTCGCAATTGCAATATTTATTGCAGGAAAAAGAAAACAAGGCGATCGCAGCAATTAAAAGAATAACAACTTTTTTCATAAATTTTAATGTATTAAATTAATATTAATTTGCAAGGGTGCAAAGAAAGAAAATTTATTTATATAAATCTTTGCGAAAGATAAAAAAAAGATTACAAAAATGTATTTTTGCCCCAACTATCAAATCACCTGCAATAAAAAAAAGAAATTAAGTTTTATGGAAGATAACATGACCCCACTTCTTGAAGTAAAAAATTTCTCCTTAAAACTTAAAAACGATGAAAGTTGGAATCAAATCTTATCTTCTGTTTCATTTTCATTAAAAAAAGGAGAAACCATTGGCGTAGTGGGAGAATCAGGCTCAGGGAAATCAGTAACAGCTCTATCAATCATGCAGTTACTGACAAAGAAGAGTGCAAAGATTACGGAGGGCGGAATTTTTTTTGATGTGATGATGGAGCCCCCCACCTCTCATTCCTCACCTCACACTCCTTTAAACCTCACCCAAACCTCTGAAAATGAGTTACAGCAAATTCGCGGGAATAGAATTGCAATGATTTTTCAGGAGCCGATGACTTCCTTAAATCCTGTTATAAAATGTGGGAAGCAGATTACGGAGGCGTTGTTGTTGCATACAAATCTTTCAAAAAAAGAGGCGCGACAAAAAACACTGGAGCTCTTTCGCGATGTGCAACTTCCTAACCCTGAAAAGGTGTTTCGGGCATACCCGCACGAGCTTTCCGGCGGACAAAAACAGCGCATCATGATTGCCATGGCTATGAGTTGCAACCCTGATATTTTAATTGCCGATGAACCCACCACTGCATTAGACGTTACCGTGCAAAAAAACATTATAGAACTCCTTAAACTGCTGCAGGAGAAGTATGGCATGAGCATTATTTTCATTTCGCACGACTTGGGGGTAGTTGCCCAAATTGCACACCGCGTATTGGTGATGTACAAAGGCGCTATCGTAGAACAGGGCGATGCCCAGACCCTCTTCAAAAATCCACAACATCCTTACACAAGGGGGTTGTTGGCTTGCCGCCCGAAGTTGGATGAGAAGCCTCACCGACTGCCAACAGTAGAAGGAGAAATGCAGAAGGCAGAAAGCAGAAAGCACGAAGGCGCGAAAGCACGCGAGCATAAGGCAGAAACAGAGAAGGGAGAAGGGAGAAGGGAGGAAGTGTTTAAAATTCAGAACCTCACCAAGCGCTACCCTATCCGCAAAAAAAGCCTGTTTGAGGCTCAAACATGGTTTCAGGCATTAGAAGATATAAATCTCACCATTTACGAAGGAGAAACATTAGGACTGGTTGGGGAATCGGGATGCGGAAAAACCACGCTGGGCAGAACGTTGCTGCGACTCATTGAGCCCGATTCCGGTACCATTTACTACAAAAACACCAACCTGACGGCGCTCTCCGATAAAGCTTTGCGCCGTTTAAGAAAAGAGATACAGATGGTGCTGCAAGACCCCTACTCTTCTTTAAATCAACGATTAACCATAGGGCAAATGTTGATAGAACCCATGCAAGTGCATCATATTTTAAGCAACGATGCAGCGCGAAGGAGGAGAGCGATAGAACTGTTGGAGCGTGTGGGACTGAGTGAAACACACCTGCACCGTTATCCACATGAGTTTTCGGGCGGACAGCGCCAGCGTATTGCCATTGCCCGCGCCCTCACCATCAACCCAAAATTTATCATCTGCGATGAATCGGTCTCAGCATTAGATGTTTCCGTGCAAGCCCAAGTGCTCAACCTCCTCAACGATTTAAAACAGGAGTTTCGTCTTACCTATCTGTTTATTTCTCACGATTTATCGGTAGTGAAATATATGTCGGACAGAATTGCAGTAATGCAGCACGGCAAAATTGTGGAACTGAACAATGCTGAAGCGATTTACCAAAACCCGCAAACGGAATATACCCGAAAATTAATTGACGCTATTCCAAAGTTAGGGTAAACTTATTGAATCTCCTGACTTCGACAGTTTCCAAAACGCAGTTTTATAATACATTATAATTCAAATTATTATGGAAATCGAGGCACCGATTTGGGTGCCTCAATGAAAAATTACTTCCTTTGCATGTATGTTTGTAAGTAAGAAAAAAAAATCAGGCAGCACTACCATAGTCATTATTGACAAAAGTAGTCACACCTTTAAATTTGACGCCATCGATGATATCATATTGTAAGATTTGGTCATTGCTCGTTTATGTCAGCCATTAAGTAAGTCCGGTAGATGAGCCGCTAAATCCTCTACGGCTTTGATTTTTATTCTCGCGTTTAAATATTTAAGATTTCATATATTTTTGCTCCCAAATTATTAACAATAATGAACATTTGCAAAAATTGTAACGAACCGGTACATGGAAACTATTGTTCGAACTGCGGAACACCTACTCATTTTAAACGAATTGATGGGCGTTATATCCTTAGCGAAATTGCAGGCTTTTTTCACGCAAAAAAAGGGTGGATTTTTACCCTAAAAAGAATGCTCTTGAGCCCGGGAGAAAGCGTTAGACAGTACATTACTGAAAATAGAAACCACTATATTAAACCCATCGTGTTTGTTATTGTTACCTCATTGACTTATACACTGGTATGCCATTTTTTTCAAATTGACTACCAAACATTTCAAACCCAACTGTCTGGCGAAACTGATCAAGAAGTACTTCCCACACAACTCCTTTTAACAAATTGGATAATAGACCATAACGGTTATGCAACCATCATAACAGGGCTATTTATGGCATTTTGGTTAAAATTGTTTTTTAGAAAATCTGCTTACAATCTTTTTGAACTTTTTGTTCTTATGTGTTATTTGTCAGGTATTGTAAGCATATTCTCATCTATTCTTTTTATTATTCAAGGCGTAGCAAATTTACATTTGATAAGTGTCACATTATTTGTTACAATGATCTATTACATTTGGGCAATTGGGCAATTTTTTGAAAAGAAAAAAGCGGGAATTTATATCAAGGCTTTTTTTGCTTATTTGCTTGGAGTGCTCACAGTGGGTATTTTAGTAGGGTTTGTTGCAATTTTTGTTGACTTGATCTTAAAACGGTGAAATCTTTAATCACATTCTAGACGGGCAATACAACCTATAAAATAAATACATGATATACCATATGTAATAAAATATAAAATTTTAAAGTGTCGAAGTCAGGAAGCAGCAGCATTGCTTTCTTTTTGCCAGAGTTTTTGATGAAATAATAAGAAAAAGTTTTGTTCACCTGCCACCATGTTATGAGAAAAATTTGTATGCAATATGTTGAGCAGCTTTCCTCCTCAAATATTGAAAAAATCTCAATTTCTTATAATAATAGCAAAGCGGAAGCGTTATCTGCATTGGTCTCGTTGGATTTCACCTAAAATTCAGCAGGCAGCGCGTTGAAGAAGATTGTTCGTGTGGACGGATTTGTCCATCGAAGGGTTGATAAGAAAGCGTTTAATTTATTATAATAAAAATTTAGACTAACATAACACTATCGTGATTTTCGGGAAGCA
Organism: Lentimicrobiaceae bacterium; assembly: GCA_009787675.1. Taxonomy (GTDB): domain Bacteria; phylum Bacteroidota; class Bacteroidia; order Bacteroidales; family WCHB1-69; genus WRNX01. The sequence continues at coordinate 1,917 of WQSU01000005.1, read as the reverse complement.
AGCAAAATTTTATCTCATTCCTGCATTTATTGTATTTGCCCTCTACTCTGCTGTTTGGGCAATCTCTGTACCGGAAACTACACGTTTTGGTGAGAGGGAGAAAGCAGATTTTTTACTATCGGATGAGGTTGATGACTACGACAGTGGTTCAACCTTAGCTTTTGAACTGCCTGCTTCGCCTCCAGATACAGGTTTGCGCTCAAATGTACCTAACCCCACTAATAATCCTCTTAACACTGAGTTCTACTCTCCGTTTCACCTCAATACGCCTCCTTCGCTTACCCGTGAAATAGAGTATGACCCCAATACCCACTCCTACCGTTTTCAAAACAAAATTGGCTCAACCCCTTTTGGTCCTGCGGCTTCCATGAATGTGAACGAGTATATCGGTTATGATTTACAACAAGAAATAAAAAACTATTGGCGCGAAAAAGGCGCCTCTTATGTTTCTGGTCCTAACAGAAGGGGCGGTGGCGGTATCATTCCCCAACTCCGTGTTGGTGGAGATGTCTTTGAAACTATTTTTGGTAGCAATATTATTGATATCCGACCTGCCGGTAACGTGGAACTGATGTTCGGCGTTGTACACAACAACAACAGAAACCCGAATATTACAGAACGTATGCGCAAGAATACTGATTTTAAATTTGATGCCAAGATTCAATTGAGTTTAATGGCGAAAATTGGTGATAAAATCAGCTTTAACTTAAATTATAATACAGAATCAAATTTTGAGTTTGACAACAAGATGAAACTCAAATATGAAGGAAAAGAAGATGACATCCTTCAATTGCTTGAATTTGGAGATGTTAATCTCCCCTTGACGAGTTCGCTCATTACCGGAAGCCAAACATTGTTTGGGCTTAAAGTAGGGTTGAAGTTTGGAAAATTCAATATTACCGCAGTAGCATCGGAAACCTCTTCAGAAAAAAAGACTATCAATGTTACAGGAGGTGCACAAACACAAGATTTTTACTTCCGCGCAGATGAATATGAAGACAACAGACACTTCTTTATTGCACAATATTTTAGAGATAATTATAATCATTCAATGTCAGGATTGCCCTTGATAAGGTCTAATGTTGTAATTACTAAGATTGAAGTATGGCGCACGAAAATAGGCGCGGCTACTGACGAAAACCGCAATATCGTAGCATTTACAGATTTAGGAGAAGCAGATCCTTTACATAGCGACTTTGGAACTGGCTATGTAGGGTTTCCGGACAATGAAAGCAACTCTTTGTGTGTGCAAGTGGATACCTCTATGATAAGAGATATTAGCACTGTGACGCAGATTTTGAGAGGAAAAGGCTTGAATGCCGGTGGAGACTACGAAAAGGTAGAAAGCGCGCGTTTACTTTCTCCCAATGAATATACCTATAACTCAAAATTAGGTTTCATCTCCTTGAATACGGCGCTGAATGCCGATCAGGTGTTGGCGGTTGCTTTCCAATATCAGGTAATTGGAGACAATGATGTAGTATATCAAGTAGGGGAGTTTTCTAATGAAGTGTCTGCGCCTAGAGCACTTCGCGTAAAATTGCTGAGAAGCACGAATACGAATACGAAAGGACCCCTCTGGAAGTTGATGATGAAAAACGTTTACAGCATTGGCGGATACCAGATATCGTCAGAAAAATTCAGATTAAATATTCTGTTTACCGGTGATGAAGAGGGCGTTCCAAACGGCTTTTTTACCAATAGCTCTCAAAAAGGAACTCCGTTGATTCGTTTGATGGGCTTTGATAGATTGAATATCCAATTGGATCCGTATCCCGATGGCGTTTTTGATTTTATTGATGGCGCTGACTTAGAAGGAGGTACTATGGTTTCCAGAACAGGAAAAATCTTTTTTCCCACCATTGAACCCTTTGGAAAAGATTTAAGAGATGCCATAAATCCCCCCGACGCGCCTAA
>WQSU01000004.1 GCA_009787675.1 Lentimicrobiaceae bacterium | reverse complement strand
ATCCCTTTAGCAGAGATTCCTTTGTTAATAAAAACGGCTAACGTAATTGCCGGATTGATGTGGCACCCTGAAATAGGTCCAATTGTGTAAGCCATGGCAACTACAGCCAAACCAAAGGCAAAAGACACCATCAATACCCAGGAGGCAGAAGTGCTTCCGCCAATACTCTGCATTAAGTCGGCGCCAAAAACTGCAGCACCGCAGCCCATGAGAACCAAAACCATGGTTCCGATCATTTCAGCAAAAAATTTTTTTGTCATAATGTGATAAATTTAGTTAATAAAAAATTTGAATTAAGGGCGCGAAATTATATCAAAATTTGAATTACAAAAGAAATTAAAAAATATTCTTCTATTTTCGCAACCTTAATCTCTCAATATGAAAAAATCCACTTTTCCCATAAAAAAATCCCACTTCCTTTGCACCCTTCTTTTCACCTTGTTGTCTTTTAACATCTGCGCCCAAGCCACGTTAATTAACAACAAAGGTAACAGAAATCAATCCTATCCGGTAATTACCCAGCCCAAGCAGGAAATTGTGCAATTGATTAATCAGGTAAATCAAAGCAATATAGAAAGCAGCATTCGTTACATGCAACAATTTTTCCGAGTGGCGAAATCTCCGGAAGCATTAATCGTGCAAAATTGGTTGATTGACCGTTTTGAATCTTATGGTTATGATGTTGATGATATTTCTATTCATTTTTTTAACATGCAAGGAACCCAATTGGAAGCGGGAAATGTGGTGGTAGTGAAAAAAGGAACCGAATTTCCTGATGAATATATCATGATTACTTCGCATTATGACCATTCCACGTATGATATAGCGGTGGGTCCCGGCGCTGACGATAATGCCTCCGGAACCTCCGGCGTGCTGGAATGCGCGCGCTTGCTCAAAAATATCCCCACAAAACGCTCTATTTTGTTTGTGCCCTTCAATGCGGAGGAGTATTGGATGGTGGGCAGTTTGCCCTTTGCCAAAAAATGCGCAGAAGAAAACATGAACATTATCGCCCATTTTAATATGGACATGATTGGCTGGTTTCCTCCCGATAACCCAAACACCTTAATGGCTTCCGGCTATTCCAACATCTCGAAAGCACTGTTTGAATATTATCATCAAACAGCAAATATCTATGTTCCCTCTATTCCCACCATTCGTTTAAGCGAAGGCGACAGTTACGGCGGCGACCACATGCCATTTAATATGTATGAATACCCCTCTTTGTATATTGGTGATATAGAATACCATAGCCAACATCCTTGCTACCACCAAATGTGTGATACGATTGGACCCTATCAGGTAGGCGTAAAATGCGGCGTGAACAGATTGGATTTGGCAAAAGCATTCGTACAGGCAGTTTTAGCTTCCTCTACTGAATTGGCAAATGCGTGGTTGCCTCCCCAAAACCTCAGCGCTTGTTCAGGTATAGATAAAATTAAGGTAAGCTGGGATAACAACAGTGAATCCTCTTCATACAAATTATTTAGAAATGGCGCTTTTGTAGGAGAAACTGCCGACAATTTTTATGAAGATCAGGATGTTGAATTGGGAAATAAATATGAATACTACGTCATTGCCGTTCACAAGGAGAACGGACAGGAAAGCGCCCCCTCCTTCAAAGATGAGGTAACCTTTGTTACACCTTTACAACTCCCTTATTTTAACGATTTTACTGAAAATAGACATGGGTTTGAGCAAAGTAACTGGGTAATCAAAACTATTAGCAATAAAACCTCTTTATGTAATACGGCAGAAACTGTAGCTTTTCCGGACAACTATTTATCTATTGCAGAATTAGACTGGTTTCCTATTCCGGAAAATACTGAAAATATTGCTATTCGTTTTAAATGGGCTGATACTATTAGAGGAATATGGTATAATGCAAGACTGTTTTTTGAAGTAACCAACGACAGAAAAACATGGCACAAATTAGCCCAGATAACAGGTGATAATCCCAATTGGGTAAATTGTGAAATTTCTCTTAATCAGTTTATTAATAGTGATTTCTTTCAAGCGCGTTTTCGCTTGGAAAGTAGCGGTGCACAAAGTCTTCATATAAAAAAGGGCTACATTACAGATATTGAAATAGATTATGTTTTGGGAGAAGAAAGTATAAAAGAGCTCCCTTCTTATTTTTCAACCTTTAACGTTACGCCCAATCCGGCAGATACCTTTATTAATATAATAACGAACCAACAAACGCCGTATCACGTTGCCATATATGACCTTACTGGCAAAATAGTTTTTGCGCAAGCTCATTTTAATGATGGTATGCTTGATGTAGCGAGTTTGCAAAAAGGAATCTACTTTGTGGTAGCTTCAACGCAGGGACATCGGGTGGCAAAAAAAGTTGTGATTCAATAGGATGCTATGCATTTTGCGTGGTGTTAGTTTTGTGGTGTGAACGGAGTGAACATGACAAAACTAACTTGTCGAATCAAAAAAAGCAACACTATACAAGTTGAATTTTGGCGGATAAAAAACGTAAATATTTTTTTAAGAAAAAAAGAATATAAAAGATTGAATACAATGACAATACGTGGGGGCGTGCTTGGCGCAAGTAAGGCATTTGCTCGCCTGAAAGTTTGTGCGAATTTGAAAGTTTTGCACCCGTCCGAGCATTAGAGGGAACTGATTACGTTAGAACCCATATTGGTAATTAAAAAGTAGATATCTATAACTTCATCTCTTCCACCCACTTCAGAATCAATTCTTCCTGCCGCAAGGAATTTTTAAATTCTTCGCGGAGGATTTTTTCTGCAACTTCTATAGAGAGATTGGCTATTTCGTTTTTGATTTCAATTATGGCTTTCTTTTTTTCGTTTTCTATTGCGGCGCGTGTTTCTGCCATCATATTATCGGTTTCTTTTTCGCGGCGCAGTTTGGCTTCATCATTCAGCCTATCCGCCATTTTTCGAGCATCTGCTAATATTTTGTCGCGTTCATCTTTAGCTTCAATTAACAACTGCCGGTGTTCCGATTTGAGGTTTTTCATCTCTTGCCGCACATAGTCTGCTTCGGTAAGCTGATTTTGTATAAACTGTTCACGTTCAGCTATTTTTTTTGTAATGACTGGCCATGCAAATTTTGCCAAAATAAAAAACAGGATACCAAAACCTATCAGCATCCAAAAAAGCAATCCAAAAGAAGGGGTAATTAGTGGGGGCATCGTTAAATTTTTTTTAGGCGGCGAAAGTACAAAAAAAGAGTTACTTCAAGCATTTTGTTAAAACCATAGTTGAAAAAAAAATATTTGGATTTTTTGCGGAGAGAGGGGGATTCGAACCCCCGGTAGGGTTTCCCCTACGACAGTTTAGCAAACTGTTGGTTTCAGCCACTCACCCATCTCTCCTTCTTTTCACCTCCTTTATAAGGGGCGGCAAATATATATTTTTTTTAATAGCCCAATTTTATTTGCCATTAAAAAAACATTCTATTTTTGCCGAAAAATTTTTGATGACGTTTACGGTATCTAAAATTGCAGAAATAATAGCAGCCTCTATTGAGGGAAATCCCAACACGACCATTCATACTATATGTAAAATTGAAGAAGGCGTTGAAGGTGGATTGTCTTTTCTTGCAAACCCAAAATACACTGATTATATTTACGATACAAAAGCCTCTGCGGTGATTGTGTCCAAAGACTTTGTGGCGGAAAAGCCTATTCAAATTACGCTTATCCGCGCCGAAAATCCCTATCTGGCATTGGCAAAACTCTTGGAAGTGTATCAACAAATGAAGCCTAAAAAAATGGGCATTTCACCGCAAGCTTGTGTGGCAAACACGGCAATAATTGGCAAAAATGTGTACATCGGAGAGTTTGTAAGCGTGGGAGAGCATGCAAAAATTGCAGATCATGCGCAACTTTATCCGCATGTTTGCATCGGCGATGGTGTGAAAATAGGAAACAACTCCGTTCTTTATTCCGGTGTGAAAGTATATGCCGATTGTGAAATAGGAGACGATACTATTATTCATGCCGGTGCGATAATTGGAGCAGATGGTTTTGGATTCGCTCAACAAGGAAACGACTATTTCAAAGTGCCGCAAACTGGCAACGTAACCATTGGAAACCACGTGGAAATAGGCGCAAATACTTGCATTGATAGGGCAACGTTAGGTTCAACCAAAATTCATGACCATGTGAAATTAGACAACCTTATTCAAATTGCGCATAATTGTGAAATTGGAGAAGGTTCTGCCTTCGCCTCACAATCAGGTGTTTCCGGATCCACGAAAATCGGAAAGAGGGCGATTGTTGCAGGACAAGTGGGTATCATTGGTCATTTGAAAATTGGAGACAACGTCATTATTGGCGCACAATCGGGCGTAACAAACAATGTGCCTGATAATAGAACGGTGCTGGGAACCCCAGCAGCATCCGCTTTAGAAGAAAAAAAACTTATTATATATAGAAAAAAATTACCTGAATTGTTTAACCAAATTAATGTACTAGAAAAACAAATGAAGAAATCAGAGTGATTTTTTCAAATAACAAGTTTTTATGAAAAAAAAACAAACTACAATCGCTTCGGAGGCTTCAATCTCCGGCAAAGGATTGCATACAGGATGTGCAGTCACTATCAAATTACAACCTGCTCCGGCAAATCATGGCATTGTCTTTCAAAGAATTGATTTACATGGCCAGCCCACCGTTAAGGCGCATATTTCAAATGTCATTGACACGTCGCGTAGCACTAGCTTGCAAGAAAACGGTGCTATCGTGAAAACCGTTGAGCATTTATTAGCGGCCTTGGCAGGTATGAGCATTGATAATCTGCTTGTTCTGATCAATGCAGAAGAAATGCCTATCTTAGACGGAAGTGCAGCCCCGTTTGTTCATATCATTGAAAAAACCGGCATCATGGATTTGTCCGAACCAAGAGAATATATTTCTGTTGAGGAGGTGGTTAAATTTGAAAAACCTGACGTAGGTATTGAACTGATTTTAGTGCCTGCCGAGAAGTTTACCGTGTCGGTTATGGTGGATTATGGCACTTCCGTGCTCTCCAGCCAGTATGCTTCTATTAAAAAAATGGAAGAATTTGTTGAAAATATTGCCCCTTGCAGAACCTTCGTGTTTTTACATGAATTACAATACCTTATTAAACATAATTTAGTTAAAGGCGGTGAATTGGATAATGCCATTGTTTTTGTGGATAAAAAACCTGACCCTGAAATTTTAGAAGAAATCGGCACTTTTTTCAACAAAAAAGATATCCAGATTAATGAAAACGGTACACTAAACAATGTTCAATTGCAATATTTAAATGAACCCGCGCGCCACAAACTACTTGATTTATTGGGAGATTTGTACCTCCTTGGAAAACCCATTAAGGGTGAAATCATTGCCCGTAAACCGGGGCACTTTGCCAACATTGAATTTGTTAAGTTGATACACGAAACAACATCTCCCGCAACAACTGCGTTGGCAAGCCCATTACATTGTAAAAACAGCCGTTGAAGGTGATTGTTTTTAAGCCAATCCCTCATTTTTTTTTCAACAAAATTACCTTACCCCTTGACAAACGCCTTTTGAGATATTATATTTGCTGCGTTTAACTCATTGCACTAAAAATACTAATATATCACTCATTATGAAGAAGTTTGTTGTTTTAACAGGTCTTATCCTGTCGGCTTTTTGCTCCTTTGCTCAAATTTTTGATTCTTTTTCGGATGAAAATTTTCCCCAGTGGGTAGGAGATAGAACGCTGTTTACCGTAAACTCCAACCATGAACTGCAACTCAATGCCATAGAGGCTGGGGNAGCCTATTTGTCGTTGCCAACACCACAATTCTACGATGTGTGGGAGTGGATGTTTTATATCCGCTTGTCGTTTGCCCCCTCTAACAATAATTTTGCGCGAATCTATCTAACTGCCAACACTACTGATTTAACTTCTTTGTTTCTAAGAGGATACTATTTGCAGTTCGGGGAAAATCTGGCACAAGACGCTATAGAACTTTTTTATCAAAACGGCACTTCTCACACTTCCATTTGCCGGGGAACAGAAGGCAGAATTTCTAATAGCTTTTTTTTGAATATAAAAGTCAGATACACAGAACCTAACCATTGGGAAATTTTGGTGGATGAACTGCTAAACGGAATCTTTAAAACCGAAACTTCGGGTGTAAGCGTGGAGCAGTTTGAACACGCCGCTTTAGGTATATATTGCAAATACACAGCATCGAACAGCAAAAAGTTCTATTTTGATGATTTCTACTTTGGACCGCCAAAAATGGATACGGTGAAACCACAAGTGCTTTCGCTGCAACCGCAACAAGACGGCAAAACATTGCACTTTCATTTCTCGGAAAATGTAACCCCAGAAACCGCTTTATTATCTTCAAATTACATAATTAATGATACGTTAAAACCCGCAGTGTGTGATTTTGTAAATAATGATTTTTCACGTGTTGAAATTCAGTTTGAAAATGAGTTTGAAGATAGAATTTTTAACACCATAGCAATAGAAAACATTGAAGATATGGCAGGTAATGTAATTGAAAAGTTTTCGGGGCGCTTTTGTTTTGCTAAAATTCGCAGAAACGACATACTCATAACAGAAATTATGGCAAAACCTAACCCCGTTGTTGGTTTGCCTAATTGTGAATATATTGAACTTCACAATTTTGGTGTTCCCGACACTGTCATTTTGACAAATTGGAAATTAAAAATAAACAACTCCACAAAAAACCTGCCTGAAATACGGATTCCACCCAATGGATATATTTTTCTTATTGCCAATTCTTGTAATGATTACCAAGATGATACAGAGGCAAACATCTACTGTGTTTCTTCGTTAAGCATTGCGGATGCCGGAACACAATTGATACTTTACAATGCAGAAAATGAAGTAATTCACGAAATTGAGTTTTCAAATTTGTGGCATAGAAATAAACACAAGTCGGATGGAGGCTGGTCATTAGAGATGATTGACCCTGAAAATCCTTGCACCGGTGAAAATAATTGGGATTCTTCCATTGCTAATGTTGGTGGCACACCCGGAAAACAAAACTCTATTCTTGCCAAAAATCCGGATCACAACCCTCCTGAAATTGAAAAAATTACCGTCATGGATTCATTACATTTGCGTGTGTTTTTTACAGAAACTATTTTTTACGATAGTGCAAAAACTTTGCAGTTGTTTGCACTTGATAAAGATTTAGAGATTGCTTCGGTGAGTGAAGCGCCTCCTCATAACAACATTTTACAAATAACCCTGCGGCATCCTATGCAACCCAACGTGATGTACATGCTCACAATGAAAGATAGAGTATGGGACTGTGCACAAAACACAATTGAAAAAAATTGGTCGTATCGTTTTGCTCTTCCAACTACTCCTCAACCTTTTGATTTAGTGATTAATGAAGTGCTTTTTAATGCAAGGGATAATGCGCGGGCAGAATTTGTAGAATTGTATAACCGATCGCAAAAAGTCATAGATTTGGCATTGGTGCGTATAGGTTCGGGAGGCGCTGAACTTCCCGATAAATCAATACCTGCGGTAAGTTCCGGTTTTTTGCTTTTCCCAAATGAGTATGTGGCTTTGTGTAAACTGAAAAACGTTACTGAAGAACAATACTTTGTGCCCTATATAGAACGTTTGGTGCAGTGCGACTCGTTACCTTCCTACACCAACAGTTCAGGAGTAGTTTTTTTGAGCGACAAAAGTTATAATACCATAGATCGGTTTCAATACGATGAAGCAATGCACTATCCGCTACTAAATTCTGTCGCAGGGGTATCTTTAGAGCGAGTAAGTTTTGAGCGAGAGACGCAAAATGATCATAATTGGAAATCTGCTGCCGAAAGTTTTGGATTTGCTACCCCCGGCTATCAAAATTCGCAATTCTCTAACCATAATAATTCAGAAGATATAATAAAGATTATCCCCGAAGTTTTTTCTCCAAATCAATCCGGCATTTCCGATTATGTGGAAATTCATTGCTGTTTTGAGGAGTGTGAAAACAGAGTTTCACTCACCATCTTTGACCGATCAGGAAATCTTATCAAAACAATTGCAAACAATCGAATTTGTACATTGAAAGAAGTTTTCCTTTGGGACGGGGTATCAGATAAAAACTATCGTGTTCCTCCTGATTTGTATATTGTAAAAATGGAATATTGGAATTTGAACAGCAAACGGAAAACGATTCGAAAAACCGTTGGGGTTATATATCCGTAGCTACCCAATTACAATGAGTACATCGCCCTCCATTACAGAGTCATTATGTTTTACCCGAATCTCTTTAATAATACCCTCTCTATCAGCATCAATATTATTTTCCATTTTCATGGCTTCCAACATGATTACATGTTGTCCCTGTTTCACAGGATCTCCTTCTTTCACGAAAATGTCTAAAATAATACCCGGAAGCGGCGATTTGATAACACTTCCACCCGAAGGAGCCGCAGTAGCTTGAGGCACTTTGGGTATGGGGGCTGTGGTTTGAGTAGCAGATTGTACAGTTTGAGGTGTTGGCGCCGGTGAAACTTTAACTACCTTTTTAGGGGTCGAAACCGGTTTTCGAACTTCCATCTCCAACTCTACTTGATAGGGAGTTCCATTTACTTCCACAGTTGCCATTTGATCTTCAACATCAACAATATCAACTGAATACTTGTTGTCATTAATGGTAAATTTGTAGTTTTTCATTCGGTTATTTTTTTCCTTGATTAATATGAATAATGAGGGTGCAAATTAACATGTTTTTTTTTAAAAACAGTTAAACACGAATAGAACAAATGCAGCAGCAGAAAAATTAGAAGTCATGGTGGAATGAATGATTCTTCAATCACAAAAAAAGGGGCTGTCCTTCAGCCCCTTCGTTATAATAAAATACATCTACTAATCATGCGACTTTCTTAACGTAGCGTAGTTAATTTTTAACGCATTGTTGGTACGAAGTTCTGCTTTAATCAGGTTGATGTAACGCATTTGAATTTCTTTATCTGCTTTAATAGAGAAGGTAAGTTTTTGTTTATCTTCTTCATTACGAGATTCTTTCTCAACGGCGATAAAGTCGCGCACATCTTTAACGAAATTTTCCTGTTTAACTGTTTGGTCGTTTAGTTGTACAGAAACTTTTCCGGGAGGGAGGGTGTTCTCATTTTCATTTTTAGGAATACCAATATATACTGTGGCTACCAGCGATTTTTTTTCCAATTTTTGAATTTCGGAGGCTGCAGGCATAGCCAAATTAACTTTAACATTGGTTTCCCTCATATTGGAAATAACCATAAAGAAGAACAAGAACATGAAAACAATGTCTGCCATTGAACCGGTGCCCATAGGCGCCAATTCTCTTTTTTGATCTTTTTTAAAACGTGCCATAATTTTCTCCTTTCTTTAATTATTCTTCTTTACCATAGTTAGAGGGTGGCGCTTCAGAAATATTCATAGGAACCGCTTTTTGAACCGCTTTTTGCAAAGTGGTGTCCAAAAGTTCATATTTTCTTCCGAAATATTGCAACGAAACTTTATCACGAAGTTCGTTTACAGCGCGTTGCAATTCGTTTTGCACCTGTACATACATATTATACGACGTGCTTTGGTCGTTTTGAAGCGAGAGTACACCTTTTGAAATTGGATATTCGCCCATATTTTCAATGAGTCTTACATCCTTTTCGGGGAGATGGGGATTATTCAGAGGATTTTCCAAAAATTCTTTTGCGCGGGGAGTCAGTTGATTTAAGGGAATAACTTCACCATTAGCAAGCACGTCATCATTAAAGTTAACGATCACTTGAAATATATTCCTTTGGTTAATATCAACTATTGTTTTTCCATCGCTGGGAGGCGGCAAACGTCTTGGAATCCCCTGCTGCACATTGATAGCTGACGTCATCATAAAGAACGTCAACAGCAGAAACGAAATATCTGCCATTTGCGCTGTATTAAATGCGGGGAGTTTACGACTTGACATATCTATCTTGTTTTTATTGCGTTAATAATCATGGTAACAACAATGATGGCTATCGTACCAAAAAGCATAGCATAAGTAGCATATAGTCCTGTTTCAATCCATCTTACTGTTTCGGGGCTTTGTTGCATTTTAATGGCAACCGGAGAAAGTTCCGGAGAGGCGAAGAGGTAGCCAATGAAGACCAACAGCACGATTGCACCAATGCCTAATACTAAAGCGATATTGCTCTTCATATTTTTAAAGGTGTGCCATAATAAGAAAAACAACATGATGGCGCAAGTTGCAAAGAACAGAAAATAAGACAGGTTCAAAGCAAGGTTAAATTGCCAAGACTCTGATTTAAAAGTTTTAGTATCCTTTTGGAGTTCTTTCAGGTCATACTCTTTTTTAACTGTAGAAATAGCGGAATTAATGTCGCTCACTTGTTTCAGTAAAGTGGTTTCTGCTTTTACAGCACTCACTTTTTTCAAGTAATCTTGGGAAACCTCTGCGTAATCGGCAAGGAGTTTGTCGTAATAATTTTGAAAATCGGCATAAGAGTTTACTTTATTAAAGTCGTTAACGAAATACTCTTTTCTATCTGCTTCGGCGAACATTGATTTCGAATAGGTAGGAAATTTGGCTTTAAAATTGTTAAATGTTTCTGCATCAAAGATAGTACCTAATTGATAACTAAAAGTATAAAAAATATCGCGTTGTTTTTTTTCTTTTTTCAAGTCGGCATTACGTGTATTAAGGTCACCTTGATATTTATCAATAAAGGCGGGGAGAGTTTCAACGGTAGCGCCCTGTAAATCTGTAAGCATTTGGGGGTTACTGGCTTTTACATCAACGATGTTGCGGAATTTGTCTTTAGCTTCCTGATTGAAGCCAATACCGAACATCACCGACAGAATAACTGTCAACCCTGCGAGCGCAAATATGGTAATGTTAATAATTTTCCTCATGTTTTGAAATTTTATTTATGTAAGAAAATCAATTATTTATTTTTAATCATCATATCCATGAATGAGATTGTGGCGTCTTCCATATCCACAACGATAGAATCAATTTTAGATATAATATAATTGTAGAAAATTTGAAGAACTACAGCGGTGATCAACGCGAATACGGTTGTGATCAACGCCAATTTCATACCACCGGCAACAATGGTAGGAGAAATATCGCCTGCTCTTTCAATATCGTCGAAAGCAAGTACCATCCCAACAACAGTACCCAAGAATCCGATCATAGGAACGATAGCGATGAAAAGAGAGATCCAACTCAAGTTATTTTCCAGTTTGCCAACTTGTACGCTACCGTAAGCCACTAATGCTTTTTCAACAGATTCGAGGCCTTCGTCGGTTCGGTCAAGCCCTTGATAGAATACGCCAGCCAAAGGTCCTTTGGTGTCTCTACAAACTTGTTTAGCTTTTTCAACGCCACCTGATTTTAAAGCTTCATCTAATTTACTTAATAATTTTTTAGAATTAACAGTAGCTAAATTGAGATAAAAAATTCTTTCGATAATGAAAGCCAAACCAATAATCAGACAGACAAGAATTGGCGACATCCAAAGCGCTGTACCTTCAATAAATTTGTCTTTTAAAACATAATGTAAGCTTTGTTGGATTTGGTCGTCACTGTCTTCAATAACGGCGGCTTTTTCTGCGGGAGCTGCATCAGTTTGTTCAATTTGGGCGGGATCTTCCGCAACTTTTCCATTTTGTGCAAAAGAATTTTGCATCATACCGAAGGTCAAAAGACCTACAACGGCAAATAAAGCGATTAGTTTTTTCATAATAACTGTACGTTTAAAATTAATGATTAATTGTTTAGTAAAATTTATAATTTATTTATTTAAAATTATTTACGTTCGCGGAGAGAAAGGGATTCGAACCCTTGAAACGCTTTCGGCGTTTACACACTTTCCAGGCGTGCGCCTTCGACCACTCGGCCATCTCTCCTTCTCTTTTTTTGAGCGGTCAAAAATAGTAAAAATTGTATATGGGCGGTGATAAAAAAAAATGTTGTTTTTTTTAACAAAAAAATACACATAAAATTTCAACACATATGGAGTTTCCTTCTCGCATTCTACTGGCTTTCCTGATTGTCCATCTATACTAACAAATTCTTTATCTATATAATTTTAAATTATTGATTATGAGATAAATATATAAAGATATCAATGCAAAAACATTGAATATCAAAATTTTATGAAAAATATGTTTTTACAGAAAAAAGGCAGTTGTAATGATTTTGCCCTGAAACTCTATTTAGTTAATAAAAAAGTATGTGTTAAAATATTATCTTTGCGCACTTGAAAAATCTCATATATGGCAAAATCAAACACCTTCTTCTATTGCAAATCATGTGGTTACCAATCTGCTACGTGGATTGGGAAATGCCCCTCCTGTGGGCAGTGGAATACTTTTGAGCAAGAAGTAATTCTTAGGGAGGAAAAAAAAAAGGGGAAAACGCTTTTGCCCCTGATTAAGTCGATGCCTAAACCGTTTAGCGAGATTGCGCTGGAGGAGGTGCCGCGCATTGCTTCAGGTTTTCAGGAACTTGACGCTGTTTTAGGCGGAGGAATCGTGCGCGGCTCACTCACCCTGCTTGGCGGAGAACCCGGCATTGGGAAGTCAACTCTCTTACTGCAAATGGGGCTGGCGTTGCAAAGAAGCAAAGTGCTCTACATCTCTGGCGAAGAAAGTGAAACGCAACTTAAAATGCGCGCCGAAAGGATCTCAAAACAGCCCAGCCAAAACCTGTTCATCCTTACCGAAACGCAAACGCAAGAGATTGTAAAACACATAGAAGAGCTGCTACCCGACATCATCATCGTAGATTCTATCCAAACCATGCAAAGTATGCTGATTGACTCGGCTGCAGGGTCAATCTCCCAAATAAAGGAGTGTGCTGCAGAGTTTCAACACTTGGCAAAAACTACCACACTGCCTATATTCCTCATCGGGCACATCACCAAAGATGGTTCTATTGCAGGACCTAAAATATTGGAACATATAGTAGATACCGTTTTGCAATTTGAGGGCGACCAACATTATGGCTACCGCATTGTACGTTGCATCAAAAATCGCTTCGGCTCCACATCAGAGTTAGGGATTTTTGAGATGAACGCTGCCGGTTTGCGTGAAGTGAACAATCCCTCCGAAATTTTACTTTCGCATCACGATGAGTTGCTTAGCGGCACGGCTGTAGCTTCCGTCTTGGAAGGAAACCGTCCCCTCATGATTGAGACACAGGCGCTGGTGAGTACGGCTGTGTATGGCACGCCGCAGCGCTCTGCCACAGGCTTCGACTTGCGCAGGTTAAACATGTTGCTGGCAGTTTTAGAAAAAAGATGTCGATTTAAATTGGGTGCTAAAGATGTGTTTCTTAATATTGTAGGCGGTTTTAATATTGACGATCCGGCAATCAATCTGGCAATCATGGCAGCCATCCTCTCCTCTACTGCAGATATTCCTATTGATTCGCAAACTTGTTTTGCTGGCGAAATGGGGCTCAGTGGCGAAGTTCGACCCGTACCCCGCATTGAACAACGCATCGCTGAAGCCAATAAACTGGGGTTTAAACGATTTTTCTTTTCAAAATATAATATGAAAGGCTTGGATGTTTCTATGTATCCCATAAAACTCATTCCGATTGGGAAGATTGAGGAGATGTTGAAGTTGTTGTTTGAGTAATTTTTTTTATCAATTATGCAATCATTTTTTATTTTTTTCTTATCCCGAACTCAGGTTAATACTAAGGCATTTTACAGCCGTCGATTACCTAAATGCAAAGATATTAAAGGTAATAGTTGTGCTACAAGCGCTGTATGATAAGTCGCTAAAGCCTCTACGGTCTTGATTTTTATTCATGCGCTTGGGAATAAGATTTCATGTATATTTGCGCGACCGAAAAACGTATTTATGTCGCACTGCCTTACCGATTATGATCCCAGAATATTATTAGCCTTGAGCGAAAGTTTAAAAGGCGACGTCAAGTTTACCGATTTTTTGTTTAAACAAGGCTATCCTGAGTTGGCGGCATTTTCTGCAGCCGTTCATTCCAACGCGGAGGCGTTACATTGGCTTTTGAAGAGCAACTATCCTGAATTTGGCGTTTTGAGCAATGCCATTGACGGAGAGGAAAACGCCATAAAATGGCTGATTGATAACCAACTTTGGTTTCTGTCTCTCTTTGCTGCTGCGTGTCGCCAAGAAGATAAGGCAATTAGCTGGTTTGTTGATAATAAGTTAGATATATTTTTAATTATAGTCCGTATTATACACGATGAGTTGTTGCACCAGTCGTGGGATTCTTCAGATATTCATAGGCGGCGGAATTAAAAAAAACATTTTTGTTTTGTGGTATAATAATTTTTATATTTTTGCCGACCCAAACGCAAACGGTTCGGTAGTTCAGTTTGGTTAGAATACGTGCCTGTCACGCACGGGGTCGCGGGTTCGAGTCCCGTCCGGACCGCAAAACAAATCGCTAATAAACTAAAAAAAAGGTTGTTAGCGATTTTTGGTTTAAGAAATTGCCGACTTTTTGCCGATTTATTCTCAAATTACATTAGTTTTCTATTAAATCTAACCCATGTTTCCTATAAAGAGGAAAAGCAGTATCTGAACTAATTACAGGTATTTTCTCTGTAATGGCTTGAGCAATAATAAGCCTGTCGCTTGGGTCATTATGTGTTTTCTCTATGGGCAAATTGGATAATGTTTTCAGATGTTCTTTTTTAACATACTTTATCGTATAACCCAAATTATCAATGTGTTCAAAAATATCATCTACTTTTTTGATGTTTACTATAATTCTGTTTTGTTGAAACAAATGAATAAACTCCTTTATACTTTCAGAACTTATGTAAATTTGATTTTCGTAATCTTCTAATAACTGTAACACATTCTTCTTTAAGCAATATCTATCTCTTAAAGAGTAAATAAAAACATTGGTATCAATATAATATCTCATAACTATTGTAATACTGCTTCCTCGTCTAAAATTGTAACTATTCCATTGGGGTGTTTTTCCCACCACAGTGTAAATTTAGATTTCTTTTTTGGTTTAGTAATAGTTATTCTATTCTTCTTACCGTTTATTTTTGTTGTTCCGTTTATTTTTGTTGTTGTTTCCATAGCATATATTTTATCTATTGTTATTATTGTAATTCAACGGCAAAAATACATTTTTATTTATTCATATTTGAAGCAATTACCCCACCCCCAACTACATCATCCCCATCATAAAACACTGCTGATTGTCCGGGGGTTACTGCCGAAACCGGAGCGTCAAAAGTGCATCGCAATCCGTTGAGTTCTTGAGTAATGGTTGCCATTGTGCCGGCGTCTTTGTAGCGGATACGAATTAATGCGCGGTAGTTTTCGGGAAGTTTTTCGTATTTAGATATGTTACAATCGGTTACAAATAATGTTTGGGAAAGTAGATCTTCTTTTTCACCCAAAACCACTTTGTTGTTTTCAGGGTCTAAGTGAGTTACGTAAATGGGGTGTCCTACTGCCACATCCAATCCTTTTCGCTGCCCGATGGTGTAGAACGGGTAGCCGCGATGTTTGCCCAGCCACTTGCCGTTTTTGTCGCAGATAATGCCTCCGCGCAAGCTCTCGCACGCCGAAGGGCACTGCAACTGTAAAAAAGTTCTGTAATCCCCGTTGGGAATAAAACAAACGTCGTAACTTTCTCTTTTGTCGGCAATTGACTCTATTCCAAAAGAACGGGCATACGCTTTCACCTCCTCTTTGGTGAACGCACCCAACGGGAAAAGGCAACGCGACAGTTGCGCTTGAGACATTTTCCACAAAACATACGACTGATCTTTGGTAATATCTTGACCACGAGAAACAAAGTATCTACCGTTTTCGTTTTTCAAGCGCAAATAATGACCGGTTGCCACTTTGTTACAACCCAATAAATCAGCGTAATGAAACAAGGCGCCAAATTTCATGGTTGGGTTGCAGAGCACGCACGGGTTAGGTGTTCGTCCCGCAAAATACTCATCTACAAAATTTTGAATGATGGTTTGTGCAAAATCATCTTGAATATCCACTACATGATGCTCAATATTAAGTTTTTTTGCCAATGCTTGCGCGTCATGAATAAAACTGCTGTCGGAGGTTGCGCCCGCTTTGCCGTGATAGGTTTTTTCGTAACTCCACATTTTCAAGGTGATGCCAATAACTTCATAGCCTGACTGTTGCAAAAGAAATGCGGCAACGGAACTATCCACCCCACCGCTCATAGCTAATAATACTTTGGAATTTTCGGGCATCGACTAAAGGAACTTTTGAAAATAAGGGGTATCGGTTTTAAGATTTTCTTATGTTAATTTCATCATGAATTTTTGAAGCCAACTCAAAGTCCTCACTGTCAATAGCGCCCTGCAAAAGGCGTTGTAATTCTTCCAAAGGCATCTCTTGTAGTTTGTTTTCTATATATAGTTCTAATTCTTCGGGTTGCAATTCTATATCGGGGTTAAAATCTTCTATGGAAGTTTCCTCTTTGCGCGGTGCAAGCGACAGTTTTTCAAAGATATCTTTTTTAATCAGCACCGGCGCATTCATCAGCAAGGCAATAGCGATAGCATCGGAGGTTCGCGCATCCAAATCAAAGTCAATCTCATCGTTGTGAAGCGATAAATGTGCATAAAATACACCCTCATCATAATGATAAATAGATACTTTATTTAACTTATATTCTGATAGTTCCATAAAGTTTTTAAATAACTCATGTGTTCCGGGGCGGCGCGTTTGAATCTTATTGATTAACAAAACCAAAGTGCGAGCTTCCTGTAATCCAATCACGATGGTCATCTCTTTTTCGCCCTCTTTTTCACGCACAATTAAGGCAAATGCTTCCGAAGGAGTAGGAGAACTTTCAACATCAATAACTTCTAATTCAATATATTCCATAATTATTTTGAAGAAGTTTTGGGTTTGGGTTCCATGTAATGCGGAATATTATTTTTATTAATGAACGAATATATCAATAAACCTAATCCAATAAGAATGAATGGGATACTGAGCCACTGTCCGATATTTAACGTCATGCCAACTTCGTTGCGCACTTGTACTTCTTTCACAAACTCAATGAGAAAGCGGGCGGTAAAAATCACTGTGAGTAAAGTTCCGATTGTTCTTCCGGCAGGAATATTTCCTTTAGTTACTCTAAAGTAATAGATTACCATAAAAATATAGAGCGAAAAATAGACGAGTGATTCGTATAATTGTGCAGGGTGGCGTAACGTATCGGCAACACCATAACCTCCATTTGTAAAGTTAAATGCCCAAGCCACTTGCGTAATGCTGCCCACAATTTCGTGGTTCATGAGATTGCCCAAACGTACCATTGCCGCCGCAATGGGGATAACCACACACAAACGGTCTAACAACCACAATGCGTTCATTTTGTGTTTCCATGCAAAATAAGTGAGAAACGAAATGAGTGCAATAACCGCCCCGTGACTTGCCAACCCCTGGTATCCAATGAAGTTCCAATTTTCATCAAAAGGAAGCAACACTTGCAGTGGATGTTGAATTAAGTATTGAGGTTCATAAAACAAAAAGTGCGCCAATCGAAGCCCCACGAGCGTCCAAACGATGCACCAAATAGTAAGTTTATCAAGTAGTTGTTGCGACAATTTTTCATTTTTGAATATTTTCGACAAGGTTACATAAGCTAAAAAAAAGCCGAAAGCAAGCAGTACGCCGTACCAGCGTACTGAAAAACTGCCGATTGAAAATATTTCGGGAGAGACCGTCCAGGTGATAAAGTTGAGTGTAGGTGTCATATTTTATATGATGGAATGATTTCGGCGCGAATAAACATAAAATTTATCAACGATACAATGCCTGTTGACGAATTTTTTTTGAGCATTGATAACTATTCGTATTTTTTGTCTCTTAACTTTGGCATTAAAAAATCATATGGATAAAATATTTTGACTTTAATATTTTGCAATTTTTGAGACACTTTAATTGGGTAAATCAGCACCCAAAAAATAGCTGACGGCACCTCAATATTTTCCCTTTCGCGCTTTAGTATCCTTTTATCGTTTGTCGATTTGCGACAAACTAAACCCTACCATCAAAACCGACATACCGGTAAGAATAATCAGGTATTTTCCTATTTCCATAAAGCTGGCGCCTTTAAGCATCACATCTTTAATGGCAATGATGAACCATTTGGCAGGGAAAATATCGGCTAACCACTGGAAAAAGAGTGGCATGTTGTCTAATGGAAACAGAAAACCCGAAAGCAAAACGGTGGGCAGAAACAACCCCATCATTGTTACCATCATGGCGTCTAATTGGGTTTTGGATACCGCTGAAATGAGCAAACCGAAAGAAGCGGAGGTAAACATGAAAATAATGCACAGGAAAAGCAACAGTCCAATACTTCCTTTAATGGGCATGTGAAAAACAAACACACTGATAATCAATATGAGAACGGTACTAATAAGCGACAAAAGCATATAGGGAATGACTTTTCCGATGGCGATGTTGATTTTTTTCACCGTAGTAATCAACATCATATTCATGGTGTTGGTTTCTTTTTCGCGGGCTAATGTAATGGACGACATCAGCGCCGTTATAATAATCATAATGAGGGTGATAATGCCCGGAACGAACATATACACACTGTTCAGTTCAGGATTATATTGCATAGTGGTTACAATCGAAATGGGATTTTCTAATGCACTTTTGTTGCGGTTATATTCTGTGATATAATCGTTAAATACGGTGCGTAAATAGTTGTTTAATATAGAAGCAATGTTAATATCCGATACATCATTGATAATTTGAATGTTAGCCATTTTATCTCTTTCTAATGATTCCTCAAATCGCGGCGGAATAATCATCGCAATTTTGATGTGTTTATTCTTGAAATCATGGTCAATTTCAGTTTCCGTATCCAAAAAACTCACTACTTGAAAATACCCTGAAGCGGTAATATTTTCAATCAACTGTTTTGATTCCGTATCTTTCGACTGGTCGAGGATAGAGATCTTGGCGTTTCTGATTTCCGTACTGATGGTAAACCCGAACAGCAGGATGAGCGCTATGGGCATAGCCAAAACGAGAAAGAGTGATACACGGTCGCGCCCAATGTGAATAAATTCTTTTTGTAAAATGGCTAAAAACGCTTTCATCACTATCGGTTTACAAATTTTACAAAAATGTCGTCAATGGTTTGTACGCCCATTTGCTCTTTCAATTCGTTGGGCGTGCCTATCAGTTTTAGTTCTCCCTCCGCCATAATGGAGATGCGTTCGCAATATTCGGCTTCGTCCATATAATGTGTTGTTACAAATATAGTTACTCCTGTTGAGGCGGTTTTATAGATGAGTCCCCAAAACTCTCTACGTACAATAGGATCTACTCCGCTGGTGGGTTCATCTAAAAAGACGATTTGCGGGCGGTGCAGCAGTGCAGTGGCAAACGCCAGCCGTTGTTTCCAACCTAAAGGCAGTGATTTTACCAATACGTATGCAAAATCATTCATATTCAATTCATTCAAACTTTCTTGAATGCGTTGTTTCAGCGTTTGTTTCTCAATTTTATAAATTGTGCCAAAAAGCTGCATATTTTCATACACGGTAAGATCATCATACAACGAAAACCGCTGGCTCATGTACCCGATATTTTTCTTGATCAATTTCGACTGTGTAGCCAAGTCGTAACCCCCAATTTTGGCAATTCCGGAGGTGGGTAACAACAGTCCGCACATCATTTTCATGGCAGTGGTTTTCCCCGCACCATTCGCACCAAGAAAACCAAAAATCTCCCCTTTTTTAATAGAAAAAGAGATATTATTTACGGCAGTAAAACTTCCGAATCTTTTGGTAAGATTTTCAACTACAATACTATACACATAATTGATTTTATCAGTGCGCAAAAATAGAAGAATTTACTAAACTTTTATTTGTGCGATAAACAAATATTTTCTTGTATAAGATTCATTACTCAATTACAATTATCCACTATAATAACCTAAGTACTGGATAAGAAAAAAATGTAAAAATGCTGCTCTGCTTTTAATTTCTACAAACTATCCACAATTTTCTTTTGCTTATTAAAAAACTCAAACCTTCTCTTCTCATTTACTTCTGAAATTTGGATGGCTGCCCGTTTCTTTAAATTCATCCATTCTCTGAAGTTGGCAACAATTTCAGAATCATTAGAAGTAATCTCATCTTTTCCAAATGCGGAGACACTGCACGTTTTCAAATTTTCGGAATAATAGTAGTTGTAATTGGTGTTAATAGTAAGTTGAGAAATATACATAAACACTTTTTTTCGCGTTTCGGGGTAACAGCCGTTATTCGCAATCTCTTTCATGTAGTCCAGTAATGCGTATAACTCTTTTTTAATGAGCCCTTTTTCCTTGTCTGTAATAGCTAAAATAGAGTGAAAATAATTAACATTGTGTATGAAATACTCAAAAACCATTTCATCTAAAATCAAACTGGTGTTTTGTACATGAACTATGTTTTGCTTATAGTATTCAAAATCTGCGTAAATACTATCTGGAATTACAATTTTGGAAAACAGGTTTTGCGACTCATCATTTCTGTAATGATATGCCCAGTAGAAAATACTGAAACGAAACAACATAGGGAACCCGATTCTGAGAGGTTTTGGGAAAACATTACACACCTCCATATACTCTGAATAAGCAGCCGTTTGAACATCATCCAGCGCTTTGATCTTTTCATGCATACTGTAAAACTCTTTAGGAGAGGGATTCAAGTAATTCAATGGAAGCATTTGAAAAGGTAATTTTCCGGAATGGGCACCAATAACTTCATCGAAAGAAATATTCCATGTAGTAGCAATTTTTGCAATCTCATTGGCAGTAAATGCAACATCTTTTCTTAATCTTCTATAAACTGCTTCACGTTCAAGGCATAGCAAGTCCACAAGTTCTGCTATTAATTGTGAATTTCGTGGATACTTCTCTTGAAGAAGTTCAATAAAAATGTCAATCCATGTGTTTTTTTTCATAATCTTAAAGTTTATTATTGTATGTAAAAATAATTCATAGTATTAAAAATTGTTCAACAGTTCTCTTTGTACAGCAAAAAAATCGATTCGACTTTTTTCATCGACTTCTGATATTTGGATAGATGTTTTTTTCTTTTGTTGCATCCATGTAATAAAATTCTCAACCATTTCTGAATGAAAGGAATAGATCTTATTATTTTCAAATACATGAACATTACATACATTTATTTCTGGCGTATAAACATAGCTATAGCTTACGGGTACATTTAGTTCTGAAATAAATAGAGACACCTTGTTTTGGGTTTCTGGATAGCACCCGGTGTTTGCTATTTCATGCAGATAGTTTAATAATCTAAGGATATCTCTTTTTACAAGTTCTTTTTCTTCTTTTGTAATCAGGTAAATGGAGCAAAAATACTCAACATCGTGTATTAGATATTCAAATATTTTGGCATCGAAAATAAAACTGGAGTTAGCCACTTGTTTAGCTACCCGATGATATTCTTTGGCAAATTTTTGGGTATCGTCAGGAATATCAACCTTTGAGAAAGGGTTAGCGCCATCTACACAATTATATTGATAGACCCATTTGAAATAATAAAATTTGCTCAAATACTCATAATCTGCCAGCAATTGATATGGCAATCTATTGCAAACATCCATAAATTCTGCTGTAGAGAAATCGTTTACATGGGCAATAGATTGTGTAACGGATTGCAGAAAATTAGTTTCTTCCTTTAAGGCATTTGAATCGTTCATATCCTTCATTTGAAAAGGAATAATTCCGGTGTTAACGCCCATAATTTCGTCCAACGAAATATTCCAGGCGGATGCGATGGTTACAATTTCTTGTGCAGAAAAAAAGACTTCTTTGCGCAGTCTCCGGTAGGTAGCTTCTCGCTCTAAAGAGAGTAGTTCAGTTAGTACATCTGTTAATTGGGCTTTTTTGGGATACTTTTTTTTAATAATTTCTAAAAAGGTATCATACCACGTCGTAGGCTTCATAAAATATTTATTTAGTAATTAGATGATTATTAATAGCATTTTCTTATCGATTTCTTTGAGATTATAAATATAGTTTTAAATAATTTAAAAAGGTTTTTCTCAAAAAGTATTCAATAACGCAGCTTTTTAAAAATAAGTATTTTTTGCCAAATCAAAAAAAGTGTGTATAATAAGCAAACTAAACTAAAACCGTAAAAAACATGCAAAATAGTTCTTATATTGGTTATAGAATTTTGTAAAAAAAATATAAAAGAGTATAAATGTTAAATATCTTTAATAATTTACGAAAAACAACATATTGCAAAATTTACATTTATGTACAATCGATAAAATTACCCCTCAATAAGTGTAATAAATATGAATTAAGTTTAGGTATGTCGCAAAAAGAGGTTTACAAACTGTCCACAATCTTTCTTTGTTTTGCAAAATATTCAATCCTTCTTTTTTCGTTTACTTCAGAAATTTGGATGACAGATCTTTTCTTTAAATTCATCCATGTTCTAAAATTGGCAACCATATCGCTATCATACGTTGTGATATCAAACTTTCCAAAAGCATGAATCCGGCATGATTTCAATTTGTCGGAATAGTAATAACTATAATTTGTATCAATGGTAAGTTGAGAAATATAGATATTAACTTTATTACCTGTTTCCGGATAGCAACCTTTATTAGCAATTTCTGACAAGTATTCTAATAAACCATAAAGTTCCTCTTTAATAAGTTCTTTTTCTTTGTCGGTGATAGCTGAGATGGAGTGATAATAATCAACGCTATGTACAAAAGCTTCAAATATCATTTCATCTAAAATGAAACTGGTATTTTTCACATGAATCAGATTATTTTTATATCGTTCAAATTCTTTGCAAAGATCTTTGGAGATAGTAACTTTTGAAAATTCTCTTAGCGATTCATTGTTACTATATTGGTAAGCCCAATAAAAGATTAAGAAACGGTATAATGTGAGGAATCCTATGTTTATAGGTCTTGGGAATCTGTTTCCCACTTCCATATATTCCGAGTAGGCGTCGGTTTGAAAATGATCCAGCGCGTTTACTCTTTTTTGCAGGTATCCAAACTCTTTAGGAGAGGGATTAAGGTAGTTAAAGGCTTGCATTCTAAAGGGTGTTTTTCCTGAATGGACACCAATAATTTCATCTAAAGAGATATTCCATGAGGTAACAATCTTAGCAATTTCATTGGCAGTAAATGCAACATCTTTTCGCAACCTTCTGTATGCAGCCTCACGTTCAAGGCATAGCAAATTCATTATTTCGTATGTTAGCTGCGCATTTTTAGGGTATTTTTCATGAAGAAGTTCAATAAAAACGTCATACCATGTAGTTTCTTCCGTAATCATATCAATATTATTTTATTAGTTTTTTTATTGAGAATATTATAAACTTTCTACTAATTGTTTTTGTTTTGAGAAAAATTCAATTCTACTTCTTTCGTCCACCTCAGATATTTGGATAGAGGTTCGTTTCTTTAGCTGCATCCAGGAGATAAAATTATTTACCATTTCGGAGTGGAAAGTGTAGATTTCAAATTTTTCAAATACATGCACGTAGCAGGTGTTTACCTCTGGGGTATATGTATAACTGTAACCTGTTGGCACTTTTAGTTGCGAGATATACAAGTTTACTCTTTTGTGCGTTTCAGGGTAATATCCTTTGTTGGCAACTTCCAGCAGGTAATCTAACAAGTCCAGTATATCTTTTTTAATGAGTTCTTTTTCTTCTTCCGTAATCATGTAAATGGAAATGAAGTACCGAATGTCATTAATTAGATAATCAAATATTTTAAAATCTAAAATAAAATTAGTATTTGGGACCTGTTTAACGGCGTTGTAATATTCTTTGGTAATATTGCGCTGTTCTTTCGACATAATAATCTTTGAAAAAGGAAGCGCCTCTTTATAATTACAATATTGATAAGTCCATTTAAACAAATGAAATCTGTTCAAATATTCATAGCCGGCAAGCAACTGGCGGGGTAATTTATTACAGATATCCATAAATTCCGTAGAAGGAAAATTTTTCAGGTAGTCGATGGACTGTGTAATATACCGCATGAACTTGCATTCTTCTTCCGAGGGGTCATGAAGGTTGTTAATTCTCATGTGAAAAGAGATAATTCCGGAGTTTACCCCCATAATTTCGTCTAAGGAAATATTCCATGCAGACGCCAGTATGGCAATTTCATGAGCAGAGAAACTAACCTCTTTTCTTAACCTCCGATAAACGGCTTCCCGCTCTAAAGAAAGCAGTTCTATTAACGCTTTTGTTAATTGTGTTCTTTTTTGATACTTCTTCTGAATGATTTCCATGAAGGCATCATACCATGTAATATGTTCCATAACAGTTATTTTATTGTCAAACAAGTTTAAAGTAAACGCTGGTTTTACTTAAAAATTATGCAAAATAAAAAAAATATTTCAAAAAAGATTAAAATCATTAAAATCAGAGTAATAATTTTTTTATGAATTCAATATAAGATAACTTATTTTAGATAATCTTTTTTTTAGACACAAATATTCAGAACCCGAAAAAATATTACGGACAATACTATTTTTTGAAATTTGCATTTACGAAAATGAATTATAAAATCTTAATTTTCAGGATATTTTTGCCAACCCAATTAAAATACAATATTCTTTTGTAGCTTTACACCGAAAATAAAATTGCATTTGAAACCAACTCAAAGAATAGAAGTAACGAAAAATTATAAGAATTGTATATATATAGTACAATAATAAAAATAACATTTACAAATAACAATTAAAAATAATAGAATGATTAAAAAAACTACACTTTTTTTGTTGCTTTCTTTGATCGTGGAATTTTCATTTGCTCAACCCATTACTCAAAGCAAAGAATTTGGGATATCTGATCCTGCCTCCTCATGGAGAAATCCTATTCTTGAAACCCAACATGAGCCTCTTATAAGAGCAGGCAATTCTCTATTGGCGGTAAACGATTCTGTATTGATGTCGAAAGGCATGTCGTTTCTTATGATAGATGTGTTGGCGAACGATTCTACCGGAAGTTGCAGCAAAGGCGCCATACAACTCGCTATCGAAACGCCGCCAACAAAAGCTTTGGTGGAGATAGATCCAAATAATGAGTTGAAATATAGTATATTGTCTAGTTCTTTTGGGAAAGATTCATTGGTCTATAAGATAACGTGTGGCGGTATTGAATCAACGGCAAAGGTGTATATAACTATAGAGGATTTGCCTGTCAACGTAATTAATGGAGCTGCGGTTTGCTACGAACTTATGCCTCCCGATTTGCCTTTCACCATCAGGAGGAAGTTCAGCACTACCCAAGGCTTCACCATGGGTGGTTCTTTGGGCGGAGATGCGAGTGGCGGCGACGGTTATTGTATTGATGGCTTCACCTCTCCCTTAGTTGTTGACCTCAACGGCGATACTAAACCCGAAATTATTGCACTTGGAGTTTATGGAACTTATGGTGCAGGTAATGCAAGACCTTCTGCCCGATACATTAACATATATAATGGGCAAACAGGTGCAAGAATGTACAGCAAAGATTTTGGCACAAATTATAGTCAAAGTTCCGGCACAGGCTATCACCGTCCGCCTTCTCCTTTGGCAGTTGCCGATTTGGATAGAGATGGAATAGTAGAAATAGTCTATACTCGCCCCGATGGGGCTGTAATTGTCTATAAACCTGTTTTTAGCGGAAAGACGATTACCGCAATGAATATATTATGGGAGGCTTCTGTAAAATTTAAAGCGCCTCTTTCTGCTACAAACAGTCCATTCAATACGCCCCATCCTTATATTGTAGATATTAACGGAGATGGCATTCCCGAAGTGATTGTATATAACAAAGTGTATAATGGTCAAACCGGCGCTTTATTAATGGCATGGCAGGGAGCAGCGGCTACGCCGAAATATAGTTCTTTGGCGGCAAATATAGGTTTGGTAGATAATGTATATTCCACTCCCACCACACAAGCAAACGCCAATTCGATAAAAGGGGTTGCCCTGACAGGGCGCAGACCTTCGAATGGAACGTATGCTGATGAATATGTGGCTACGCCTGCTATTTGGGACATTGACGGCGATGGAATACAAGAGATTGTTACAGGCAACCGTATTTACAAAATACAAATTAACAGTCTTACTAATCATACCTTAAATACTTATACCACCATTGAGGGACCGGTATCCGTAACTTTAACGGAAAATACAAACGGTACTAAAACAACGCATTATCTCAGCGATGGTTTTACGCGGGTAGCAGATATTGATGGCGATGGGCACCTTGATATTATTGTAACTCAACCCTGTGATAACGGAAGTTTGGATACTAAAATATTAGTTTATATATGGGATCCTCGCTATCCTTCGCAGGTAAAAGCAGCTATTACTTACTATTCCGATGGTGCAAACGGAAGTTACAGTATTCCTTTTATCGGAGATATTAATGGGAAGAAGGATGGTTGGGATGGCGCTAACTATAGCCTCAAATTGCCTGAAATATGTATTCTGTCAGGTGTCGTTCAAATTAACAGGAGCGGGCGTACAGGAATTAAATTTCATCCTTTAACAGACGAAGCGATACGGCAGGGAACAGCGGGTAGTAGCGGTACCGCAGCCGGTTGGGACAATAATCAGACATCGAATAGCAACCGGCGATTTAATCGTCCATTTAGTACTAACTCTTTGTGTGGCCATATTATAGGTTTAACCTACGATGCAGCAGCAACGGAGATAGAGGAGCGCTTAAAATTAAGTTGGGCAATGGAACATCTTGATCGCTCGCACAGTACGGGCATAACGCTTTTCGACTTTGACAATGATGGAACAAAAGATATATGCTACAAAGATGAAGCTACTTTGCGGGTTCTTTCTCCTGCAAGAGGGAATAACAAAATGGGAAGAGATTATGTAACGGTTAATGAAAAGGTTTCTACTCCGGGCACAAGTATCCTGTTTTCAACACCGGAAACAAACCACCACCCTGATGCTGTATTTGGAGGGACAGGTTTAGAATATCCGGTTATTGCCGATGTGAATCTTGACGGATGCGCCGATATCATTGTTACCCGAAGTGCTGATGCTCGTAATATTGCCGCAGCAAATGGTTATATTATGGTATTTGAATATGATAGTTATAAATGGTCGCCATCTCCTCCTGTATGGAATCAAAATTTATATAACCCCCTACATATTAATGATGATCTAACAGTCCCCACAAACCCTCAGGATTTGCTTACCCCCTATCAGGATGGAATGGGAAATACGATTACTCCTTACAACGGAGCATGGATACAGCAGCCTATTGTGAAATATGGAGAAGATTATGTGCCTATTGTGAGAAAAGCAGATGCCGTATTGATAAATATGGATGTGGAAGTCATAAGCCTTACTTCTACTAAGGTAACTCTTACCATTCGCAGTATTGGAGATGCAACCATTGCCGCTTTAACACCCATTGCATTCTATAATGGCGGAACCTCAGGCAAACCTATTGAATCCAGTATTTTTATAAACGTACGGGAGGTAGGGGTGGATATATTCAAGAACGACATTGAGACGATTGACTTTTTTCTGACGGGCAACTTTAACAACTGCTTGATTTGGGCGCGCATCATGGACGACAATATCACCTTCCCCTCGCTGGGTGAGGATGATTGCGATACTACAAACAACACCCTGTCGGGAAGAGGCTGTCTCTATTCCCATACGCAATCCGGCACTCCCACTTTAACAGTTCCTCAATTTGTTACTACCCAATTGTCAGACTCTATTTGTTACGGTGACAGTTTATTGTTTGGCGGTCAATACTTAAAAGATGCTAATACTTACTATCTCATCCAGAAATTTACTGACGTGGACTGTGATAGTATAGTAGAGTTGAAATTAACGGTTAATCCATTACTTACAAAAACTATAGCAAAAGCAACTTGTGTGAATGCAGGTTATGACTTCTATGGAGATATGCTGTATGGAGCAGGCATTTACAACAAACGGGTAGCCTCCACCACAGGCGCCTGCGACACCATTGTAACGCTTGATTTAACGATTCACCAGATTGATACTACCCAATTGTCAACCTCTATTTGCACCGGCGACAGTTTATTTTTCTATGGACAATATTTAAAACTTGCAGATACTTACTATCATACGCTGCAATCTACCATCACCGGCTGTGACAGTGTGATTGAGTTGACACTAACGCTTAATCCAATACTAACAAAAACTATAGCAAGAGAAGCCTGTGTGAACGTGGGTTACAGTTTCTATGGAGATATGCTGTACGCAACCGGTATTTACAACAAGTGGGCGCCCTCAACCACAGGCAGTTGCGATACCATTGTAGTACTTGATTTAACGATTCGCCAGATTGATACTACCCAATTGTCAACCTCTATTTGCACCGGAGACAGTTTATTTTTCTACGGTCACTATTTAAAACTTGCAGATACTTACTATCATACGCTACAATCTACCACCACCGGCTGCGACAGTGTGATTGAGTTGATACTGACGATGAATCCAATACTTACAAAAAATATAGCAAGAGAAGCCTGTGTAAACGTGGGGTACAGTTTCTATGGCGATATGCTGTATGCAACCGGTATTTACAATAAGCTGGTACCCTCCACCACAAGCACCTGCGACACCATTGTAACGCTTGATTTAAAGGTTCACCAGATTGACACGACCCAACGGTCAGCCTCTATTTGCTACGGCGACAGTTTATTGTTCTTCGGTCAGTATTTAAAACTTGCCGATACTTACTATCATACTTTACCATCTACCATTACGGGCTGCGACAGTGTGATTGAGTTGACACTAACGGTAAATCCATTACTTACAAAAACCATTGAAACAGAAGCCTGTGTGAACGTGGGATACCACTTCTATGGCGATATGCTGTATGCAACCGGTATTTACAGCAAACGGGTAGCCTCTACCACAGGCGCCTGCGACACTATTGTAACACTTGATTTAACAGTTCACCAGATTGACACGACCCAACAGTCCGCTTCCATTTGCTACGGGGACAGTTTATTTTTCTACGGACAATACTTAAAACTTGCCGA
>WQSU01000003.1 GCA_009787675.1 Lentimicrobiaceae bacterium | reverse complement strand
ACAGGCATAGTGTTCAAATTTCCAATAGTCATTAGCCTTACGTTTTTTTCCATGAGATTTGACAATTCGGTATTGAGAGCGCATACTATGATGTAAATCAATGCATTTACTTCCTCTTGCGTTCTATTCCAATTTTCAGTAGAAAAAGTGTAAAGTGTTAAATATTTTATTCCTGCTTCATTAGCGCCTTCAATAGCGTTCCTCACGGCTTGTACGCCGCATGAATGCCCGAATATGCGTTCTTTACCTTGTGCTGTTGCCCAACGTCCATTCCCATCCATAATGATGGCAATATGGATGGGAAGGTTGGTTTTATCTATCAATGAAAGCATTGAGACTTTTTTTTTAAAAATGATAACTTTATTGAAACATGGCAAGAAGTTCCTGTAATGTTTTACCATTAAATCGATTAACATCCGCCTTCACTGAAGTCAGTATCGCTTTTCCCTCTCTACTTGTAGTGATAGCTTCATATTCATCAAGCAACTCTAAAAGAGATTGTATTAGTGTTTGATCAAACATTATTTCCGATTGGCGCCCATTGGGATTTACACAGGCTTCCATAACAGGATTAAATTTTCTAAAAAACAAAGCGGTTTGTACGGCTAGAGATAAACCTATTTTTCCCTCATATTCACCGCTTAAATAATAATAATCATCAACGTAAGTTTCTCCTTTTGTTGAATTATATAAAAAAACGTCTCTAAAAGTATGCATTAAATCTATGTTAATAAATGTACGCTCAATCTTTTGTGCAACTGTTAATGTATTGTCTGCTTCTGCAACGCTACAGATATCACTACCGCAGGCACTCCCCGCTGAACTATACCCACAAGATCGGTCTCCACCAGGAGGACACTGATAGTTATTTGCACAATGTCCATTACCTGATGGTTGTCTTGTACTTGCAACAGTTTGTATTATTTCAAATCGATTGGGGTTTGTTCGGTATTTTTTTATGTTTTTCTCTACTTCCTTCATAAAACTACTCATGATAAGAAAATCTGATTTGTTATTTTTATTTTCAGAATCGGTAAAAACATAATTATCAAGATAAAAATCGATATGAACAGGGGATACGTATGGTACTGCTACCCTAACATTTTCTATTTCCTGAAATTCTGATTTTCCATTTTTGACAAATAGATGATGCATCAACCTTCTTCCCTCTATCCTAAAGTAACTAATTCCTTTGATATGTTCATCTGTCACATTGAGCAATGATGTAATAAGAGTATCATAATATAGTACAAATGTAAATATGTGGTTATCAATAGGGATGTTGTTGTTAATGCTATATTTTTTAACAAATTGAAATAGTTTGTCATCAGGTGTACGCCAAGCACCTTCTCTATTATTTTCGCCTACCTTACCTTTATTAATATTGAAATCAGAATTAATTATTTCTCCCATTAAATTAAAACTAATTTGCGCAGTAACATCTGGAAGTCGTGGTACACAAGTACTACAATCTGTTTCTCTTTTACACATAGTAAAGATGATTAAAATTGCCATTACTACAATGGTCTTAACACTAAAATTTAATAGATTCTTTTTCATATTGATTTTTTTTGGTTTAACATGCCGCAAAGTAAATTTTATTTTCTCTTGCAAAAATTGCTAATTTCAGTAATTATTTTGATAATTAAAAAAAACAGATATGCTTATTCACAATATGTTACAGGCATCATTGGATAACCTTGGGTTCATTAAATATAAATATCCGTAATTTTATTAATATTTTTACAATCAAAATTGGCATTTTTTTCTTATTGTAAATTATTAATTATATAAAAAAGGGTTAATTATTTATTTAATAATCTTTATTTGTAATATATTTTCTGTAAAGGTATAATATTGGAGTATTGAAAGTGAAAAATTAAACATGTGAACAAGATATTGTGCTGCAATAAAATTATGGTTCAATGCAATAGAAATCCAAATTAAATGCTTAATTTTTAAACTCTTTTGGTGAAATAGATAACTGATATAGCTTTGAGAACAGTTTAATTTTTTTGCCAAACCATGTTCATTCCACCCGTTTGTTTCAGCTACACTTTTAATATGCTCACCAAGTTGAACGTGCTTTAAAAAAAAACAGCTGTTGTCATGGTTCAAGATTTGAAAAAAATTTTTTTCCACATCATATTCAATAATATGGGCATTATGATTCCAAATATTTTTTTTATATGGAAGCTGGGATAAATAGTTTTTAGAGATATCTTCAAGTATATTGTATTCTAACAGGTAAGAGATATGTACAATATCTTCAACATCCATATCATGGAGTTGAAATATTTTATGGCTGTTTCGTTCGTACCGTAAGATTGTTTCGGCTATTTTTTTAGAAGAAACTTCTTTTTGGTGCGCAATTTCACAGACCATTTTTCCAATATGCAAATTTTTCAAAAAATCGTTATTTTTCATTGCATTTTTTTCGCAATAAAAAAGCGTGAGAACTTACATTATCAGTATTCGAGGTACTACCACATACCCATGCAACAAGATGAAGTTTTCACGCCGGCGCACGGCGGTTCCACTTTTTACTCCTGTTGCATTCTATAGATATGGTAGTTTTCGAATACAGGATAAAAAAAGCAAGCGCTTTTCTATCAGTTATTAATATTCAATTTTAAGTCATAAAATCATTATTTATTGATTAATAATTGAGTGCGAAAATATAGGAAAAGTTAAATATCACACAAAAATTGGAGCCTGCCCTAATTTTTTTTCTGCCACCCCTTGACAAAACATTTTTTTGGTTGTATATTCGCCGCACTCTTTTTCACTCACCAAACTCAATCATTACTATGAAGCCACAAAATATCTTACATATTGAAATTCAGACAAATAAAGAAAAAACCAAAAACACAGAGCAGAATGAAATAAAGCACAAGTTGAGTGATTTTTTTCTAGATGTTGCAAAATATGCTCTTGCAGGCATCTTTTTTTCAACATTATTAGTTTTGATAGAAAGTGTGTTTTGGTCAATTTTTTTTAGTGGAATTTCGGTAGTTATATTTGTAATATTAGGAATAGCATTAACCAAAATAAAATAAAATGGAAACTTTATCACATTATGCAGACCCCGCAGCTGGTATACTCGGTTTTGGATTTCTCTATCTTTTCGCCCTGTTTTTTTTCATCTGCATTAAAACAAAAAAAGGTAGAAAATTTTTAGGATTAGAAGAATAATTGCTGTTTTTTTATGCAGCTAAATATTATATTTGCCGCATGAAAAAAATTACCTCTTTCGTAATCGCAACCTGTATTTGTTTTTGCGCTTGCAAACGACCTGTACAATATTCTGAAATCCCTGAAATTAAGTTTATTAGCTTTGAGCAACTCTCTCAAACTGCTGGGCTTCTTACTTTGTATTTTCAGGATGGGGACGGCGATCTCGGATTAGATCGTAATGATACGTACCCCCCCTTCGATAACTCTTCTATCTATTTTTACAATTTTTTTTGCGATTATTATGAAAAACAAAATGGAGTTTTTATAAAAATTGATTCCACTGAAACTAACATTGGGCTAACCCCTTTCAACCTTCATGCGCGATTTCCCCGCTTGTCTTCTTTACCCGAAGAATCTATAAATGGAGATATCTTTCTTAAACTGACGCCATACCGTATTAAAACCCCTTTCGATACTATTCAATTGAAATTCTATATCGTGGACAGAAAACTGAATCATAGTAATGTGGAGGAGATTGTGGTGATTAGGAATAATGAGATGATGAGATGATGAGAAAACCAATAATGAATAAGGCACGAAAGAATTACACCCTTACACCTATCCACCTTTACACCTATCCACCTATCCACCCTTACACCTATCCACCTTTACACCTTTACACCCGAACCCAACATGACCCTCCCCACCCTAATTGCCCAAACCCTCACCGAAGACATCGGTAGCGGCGACCACTCCTCGCTGGCGGCTATTCCCGAAACTGCCAAAGGAAAAATGAAACTGCTGGCGAAAGAAAAAGGCATCATTGCCGGCATTGAGGTGGCAAAAGAAGTGCTGCGACAAGTAGATGCTTCTATTTCAATGCAATGCTTCAAAAATGATGGCGATGAAATCGCTGTGGGTGATATTGTGTTTGAGTTGGAAGGTCCTGCCCGAAGCATGCTCACAGCAGAACGTACCGTGCTGAACTTCTTGCAGCGGATGAGCGGAATTGCCACTGTTTCAAAACAATATGCCGACGCCGTGAAAGGTACGAAAACCAAAATATTGGATACGCGCAAAACTACCCCCAACCTCAGGGCGCTTGAAAAATACGCCGTAAAAATCGGCGGCTCGGAAAATCACCGATTTGGTTTGTACGATATGATCATGTTGAAAGACAACCACATTGACTTTGCCGGCGGCATCGAAAAAGCTATTGATGCCACGCACGACTACTTGAAAAAGAACAATTTAGACTTAAAAATCGAGATCGAAACGCGTAGCCTTGAGGAGGTGCAGCGCGTGCTAAAACACGGAAAAGTAAACAGAATTATGCTGGACAACTTCACCCCCGAAGCCATCAAAGAAGCCTTGCGCCAGATTGACGGACAGTATGAAACCGAGGCGTCGGGCGGAATTACGCTGCAAAACATTAAAGAATACGCGCAAACAGGAGTAGATTACATCTCCATCGGCGCACTTACCCACCATATAAAAAGTTTAGATTTAAGTTTAAAATTTATTGCCCTGTAATGCCACAACCGCAAATGTCTTTCAAGTCTCGAAGACGGCTGGTAGCCTTCACCCATCGTCCTGTCGTTCATAAAACTATTGTGTTTATGAAACGGTTGGTACTGCCGGGCTTCCAAAAAATTCCCTTTTGGGATGTCATGAAATTCTTTGTGGAATCGCTGGTGCAAGGCATCTTTTTTCAACGGGCGGCGGCAATGACCTACTACATCTTCACGGCGCTCATCCCCTTGTTTATGGCGGTGATTGCCCTGTTGTCGTTTTTAAGTCCGCAACTTCAAGCCAACCTGTTGGATTTTATTCAAATGGGGGTCCCAGAATATTTATGGCCCGCTGTCTCTAAAATTGTGAGCGGTTTAATTCAACGTCAAAGCGGAGCCATCCTCTACCTTTCTCTTACATTGGGAATATATTTGACTTTTTTAAGTGTTAATTCTATTGTAACAACCTTAAACATAAGCTATTTCGACATTGAACAGCGTCGGGTAATTCGGCAGCTTCCCATTAGCTTTACCATGGTAGTGGTGTTCTTGGCTGTGATTATTATAGCCTGCGCCATTTTTATCGGAGCTTCTTTATTAGTAAACTATTTAACGGTTAACTTCTTCGATTCCACGCATTTCTATCAATATGCCATTGTGGTTACGAAGTGGTTTATGCTCTTTATTTTACTTTATATGTTTTTGGCGGCGCTCTTTTACTTTGCACCCTATAACAAAAAATATTTCAAGTTTTTTTCAACGGGGGCGCTGTTTTCCACCATTCTGTTAATCCTATTATTATATGTATTAAATTTCTATTTCTCCAACTTCTCAACCTATAACTTAGTGTATGGATCAATCGGCGCATTGCTTCTCATTATGTTGTGGTTATATTGGAGTTGCATGGCAATACTCATTGGGTTCGACCTCAACGTGAGCATCTCCATTGCGCAGGCAAAACGGAAAAACGAACACGACAAGCTGATTATCAAGAGTTCAGCAAGAGAATAACGTGTGAAAATCATTAATCATTTTATATTATCTGCATGACAAAACTAAGTGTAAACATCAACAAAATTGCTACGCTCCGCAACGCTCGCGGAGGAAATCTACCCGACCTCATTCAGGTAGCTAAAGATTGTGAAAAATTTGGTGCACAGGGCATTACCGTGCACCCGCGCCCCGATGGACGCCACATCCGCTACGAAGACGTGCGTTACCTGAAAAAAATTGTTACCACCGAGTTTAACATTGAAGGCTACCCATCTAAAGATTTCATTGACTTGGTTTTAGAAGTGAAACCTCACCAAGTAACCTTAGTACCCGACGCTCCCGATGCGATCACCTCAAACAATGGCTGGGACACCATCAAACACCAAGAATTGCTTTTCAACATCTGTCAAAACTTTAAAAAAGAAGGCATTAGAACCTCCATTTTTGTAAACCCCAACACCGTTATGGTGCGCAACGCCAAACTGTGCGGAACCGACAGAATTGAGTTATATACAGAAAGTTACGCCGTAAACTACTTCACCGATCCTAAAACTGCCATAGAAGATTATTGCCATGCTGCAGAGGAAGCTGTAAAAAACGGACTTGGCATTAATGCCGGACACGACCTCAACTTGCATAATCTCAGCTTCTTTGCTAAAAACATTCCGCAACTATTAGAGGTTTCCATTGGGCATGCGTTGGTTTGTGATGCATTGTATTTGGGGTTGGAAGAGACGATTGGAAGGTATTTAAATAGATTGAGTTCCATTTGATGGTAATAATTCTACACTTAAAATTTTTTTTATTAATATGTGCAGTATAAAAAGTGAAGGTTCGGAAGGGTAGGTGATTTTTCTTTATTTTTTTTAATTTCGCACCCAAAAATAATTACCCTTTTACCCTTTATTTTATGTTTGAAATAGGAATCATGACAGGTATTTTGGCAATTCTTATTATTGTCACTATTTTAATTTTTAATAAACTTGTGAAATACAGAAATTTGATGTGGGAAGCATGGAGCGGTATTGATGTTTTTCTCAAAAAACGACACGATTTGGTGCCAAACATAGTTGAAGTCGTAAAAAGTTATGCCTTACATGAAAAAAATACATTTGAGGCTATTACGCGCTACCGGTCTGATGCCATGCAGGCAAATAATACTGAAAATCAGGTAGTTTCAGAAAATCGTTTGGCAAAAGAATTGGGTAATTTATGGGTGGTTGTGGAGAATTATCCTGAATTGAAAGCCAATGCTCATTTTTTGCAATTACAACAACAATTGGCTGATATAGAGCATGATTTAGAGGCATCGCGTCGGTATTATAATGGAACGGTACGGATTCATAACATTTATGTGGAAAAATTTCCTTCCAATATGATGGCGTGGCTGTTCCGTTTTAAAAAGGGAATCTTTTTTGCGGCTGCTGCCGGAGAGAAGGAAGCGCCGGAACTCTCTTAATAAACTTTGCTAAAAAAAATTATTTTTGCTACTATTACAAATTCTACAAAAAAATCTTATAACTAATTGACAAACAACGCTTAAAATATGGATATTAAAGGGCAAATAACAGGAATAAAATATAAGATACTTCTTTCAGAAGATTTACAAATCGTAGAAATTAATAGATTCAATATCAATAAAATTCCGTCATATTGTCTTTTACAAGATGGTAAAACATCGTTTGCTGTTTCTAAATGGGTATCTCCCAAAAGAACACGCTCTTACCCTTACGAACGAGTTTACAATACGTTAAATATCTCCAAAAAAATAACTGTAATTCCAATTATTAAAGATGAAGGATTTGACGGCGACAGAGATTTCTTGCAATGGGACACCGTTTCTTTAATGTCTTTGCTGGATGTTTTTGTGATTTTTGCTTATTACAACAAAGCAACAAAAAACCTTGACTACGAAAATAAAATAACAGATTTTCAATTTGATAATAAGTATATTATTTCAAAAATCAAAGAAATTGAACAATACCACAGTTCAGCATTACATTGGAATTTGAATGAGTTGAAAAATAATCTGCACATTATTGTTGACAAGGCGAAGCAATGCTTTACAAAAATTGAAAAACAAACCGGTGTAAAATTGCACAACCCAACTGGAATTGAGAACTTTAAAAAGAAAATAGGCAAAGATGTTTCCCATTTTATGGAATTTTCGCGTGAAAAAGCAAAAAATGCCCAATCTCGGGAAATGCAAACCACCCAACCCAAAGAAAATTTAGCCACTCAAACAAAAGCGAAGATTACCATTACAAACTACTTAGGCGGGCAATATTTCTTCACGGTTGATGAAGTGTTTGTAGATAAGGACACTGTATATTTGATTGAAAGCAAGCACTCCAAACAAAGCATTCTGCCAAGCAAAGGCGACATAAAAGACGGTTTATTGAAAATGATTTTATACTCAAACCTTTGCGAAGTTGAAGTGGACGGAAAACCGATGAAAAGCAAGGCGGTGTTGCAATTGACTTCGGAGAAAATTCACAGAGAAATTACATCGGAAATGGATATTGGTGTTAGAGGCGATTTGTTGTTAATTAACAATTTTTCGCAGGAACAGATTTGGTTTTTGGATGCTTTGTTGGATGAGGCGGGGGAGAATGGGTTGGAGGTGAGAATTACGAATTAAAAATTACGAATTACGAAATGGAACAGTTAAAGAGCTTTTTATCAAAAATGTCAATTATTGAATATAAGTATCGAACTTTGGAAGAAAGTAGAGAACAGTTTAATATCTTTACAGTTTTGCATAAAGAGAATGAAGAAAGATGTTTACATTCACGTTTTATTTCCGTATTATTATCGCCTAATAGCACCCATAAAAAAGAAATTTTCCTGCAATATTTTTTGAAAATTATTGGCATAACAGATTTTGAAACAAATTCAATTATTGTTTATCCTACAGAATGGAATAAAAGTGAGTATTCTAACATAGATATTCTAATAAAAAATGACAAGAAAGCAATTATTATTGAAAATAAAATATTTGCAGGTGATAGCAATCACGAAGATAGAGGACAATTAGAGGGTTATTTTGATTTGATACATTCTGAAGGTTTTTTAAAGGAAAATATTTTTGTATTTTATTTAACACTTGACGGACTCGAGCCATCACCCAAAAGTTTAGGAAAATATGAAGTTTTGGAAAATATAAATGGAAAAATCATTGATTACGAACATGAAATACATGATTGGTTAAATCTTTGTATAAAAGAGTGCTCAGATCAACCATTTTTAAGAGAAAGCATATTACAATACATAAACTTAATAAAACGAATGACTAATAATATAGATATTAAAGAACGTCTTGAAATAAGAGATTTAATTGCAAGTTCAGATGAAAATATGAAAAGTGCCAAACTACTTATAGAAAATTTTATACATATCAAATGGCATACTATTTATGATTTTTGGAATGAACTTGCTGATGCATTGAATAAATTGGGATATGTAATCATTGAAAAACCAACAGAGAAAAATATTACATACATTACACATAATGATACCTATAAAAAGGGATATTATAATTATTTTGATTTTGGATTATATTTTAGAATATCCGACAATTTTATTGCTTATGTATGGAATGGGACGGCACAATCGGAATATTGTTTATTTTGGGGCGTGAGGAAGCAAGATGTATCACAAGAATATCATACAAGAATTGAAAGAATATTTAAGAAGAGTAAAACTACGTTTAATGAGAGTAATGAAGAGTACAGTAAATGGTTTGATTTTGAGGATAATTACAAAGATGGAGAGTGTATTTATTTTCAAAATTTTTTTGAATGGGGTACTTATAATCTTATAAACAACAGCTATAGAGCAAAAATGATTAATAAAATTGTCTGTGAAATACAGAAATATATATCAGAGATATTAAGTTATGAAACGAGATAACATCATACAAGAAAAATCCTTTGCTTTTGCAGTACGTATTGTAAAGCTATATAAGTTTTTGTGCGAAGAAAAGAAGGAGTTTGTACTTTCAAAACAAATCTTACGTAGTGGAACTTCTATTGGCGCAAACATTGAAGAATCTATAGGTGGACAATCTGAGAGAGACTTCTTAATGAAAGTAACGATTGCTTACAAAGAAGCAAGAGAAACTGTTTATTGGCTAAAATTACTTTTGGCAACTGATTATCTGAATCAGGAGCAAGCCGACACTTTAATCAAAGATTCCGAAGAAATATGTAAAATACTTGGCAAAATACAAATCACCATGAAGAATAGTAATTCGTAATTTTTAATTCGTAATTTTTAATTCGTAATTAACATGATCAAATCCCCCCTCCGCTACCCTGGCGGCAAAAGTCGCGCCGTTGAAACCATTGCTAAGTTGATGCCTGATTTCGACGAGTTTAGAGAGCCTTTTTTGGGCGGCGGTTCGGTGTTTGTATATGTAAAACAGCGTTTTCCTAATAAAAAATATTGGGTAAACGATTTGTATGCAGAATTATACAAGTTTTGGAGTATGGCACAAAAAGACGTTAATGCTCTGATAGTTAAAGTGAATGAGTGGCGGACAGCATATCCGGTTGGGAAAGAGTTGTTTCAATTTTTGAATAGTAATTTAAACAGTTTTAATGATTTAGAGAAAGCGGCTGCCTTTTTTATCTTTAATCGCGTTACTTTTTCCGGCACAACTTTAAGCGGCGGCTATAGCGAGGGCGCATTCACAGGGCGTTTTACCGAAAGTAGCATAAAACGTTTAAACGATTTGGCAAAAGTAATCAACGGCTCAACCATAACTAATTATGATTATGAAGAATTGGTTAAAAAAGAGGGTGAAAACGTGTTTATTTTTCTTGACCCTCCCTATTATTCTGCCACAAAATCTGCTTTGTATGGGAAAAATGGAAATCTTCACAAATCGTTCGACCACAAACGGTTTGCGGAAAATATGAAAGCTTGTAAGCACAAATGGCTCATCACTTATGACGACAGTGAGTATATTCGCGAACTTTTCTCTTTTGCCAACATTATCCCTTGGAATTTAACTTACGGAATGCGAAATATTACTGAAAATTCAAATCAAACAGGCAAAGAATTGTTTATTTCAAATTATATTTCAAGAAATATTCAAGTTAATAATGAACAACTGCAATTATTTTAATATTTTTCTCATGAAAAAATTCCTCTTCTTCCTATTATTATTCCAGTGCACCTTTGCTTTTGGGCAGCACAACGAGCATGCTACACCTTTAAACAGGACGGAAAGAATTATTAACTTTCATTCCGATATTCTTATAGATACCACCGGAAAAATTAGTGTATCGGAAACTATTACGGTGTATGCTGCAGGTAATGAGATAAAACGGGGCATCGTACGCAGCCTTCCGGTATATCGCACAAACAAGTACGGAAAACAACTGAAGGTAAGTCTGAAAATTGTCTCCGTCTCCTGTAATGGCGTGCGGGAAAACTACAGAATTGAACGCAACGGAAAATATAAAGAGGTTTACATCGGCAAGTC
Organism: Lentimicrobiaceae bacterium; assembly: GCA_009787675.1. GTDB lineage: Bacteria > Bacteroidota > Bacteroidia > Bacteroidales > WCHB1-69 > WRNX01. The sequence continues at coordinate 18,489 of WQSU01000003.1, read as the reverse complement.
GAAGGTTTTTTTGGAGCCGGGTATTTATGAATATGTCATCACGTATGAAAGCAGGGGACAAGTTGGTTTTTTTGACACTTTCGATGAATTATACTGGAATGTAACCGGCAATGACTGGAAGTTTTACATCGAAAAAGCCTCCGCCTCCATAACGCTTCCAAAAAATGTGGAAAGCATAAATACAGCGTGTTACACCGGTGCTTATGGCTCTACCGCAATGAACTGCTCAGCAGAAACCACAGGAAATAGCGTGTTTTTTGAAACAGAAGATCAGTTGATTTACGGCGAAGGACTTACCGTTGCGGTTTCCTTTCCTCGCGATATTGTAAAACGACCCACAGAATCCGAGATTTTTTGGGCAAAAAATATAAACTTTTTTGCAGCTATATTATGTTTGTTAATTTTTGGGATTTTTTTCTTTTTCACTTGGTTAAAAGTAGGCAAGGATCCTGAAAAACCAATAGCAATTCCAACCTTTAAGCCACCCCACGACCGCTCGCCGGCAGCCACAAGTTATTTATACAAACTGAGATACGACGAAAAAGCATTTACTGCGGCTTTAGTGCAAATGGCTGTAAAAAAGGCAATTCGTATTTCAAATAATAAATTAACGTTTACTTTGGAAGCCATTGAGCGGAAAGAGAATTTGAGCCTAGAAGAAAAAGAGATTTATGACACACTTTTTAGTTCGAGCAGTAGTATAAAAATGTCAGATTCTAATTACAAACAGTTTTCAAAAGCAAGAGAAAACATGATCAAGTCGCTGGAAACCAATTGGAATTTAAAACACTATTTGATACAAAACCTAAAACATGTTGCATGGGGGGCAGCATTGATGTTAGTTCTAATTTTTTCTTATTTTATTGTTACAGAATATGTTAATCTTGAAATAATAGGATATAAACAAAATTGGGTAACCGCCGTATTCATTCCGGTAATCTTAATTTTATATGGAATATATGTTTATTTGATAAAATTGCCTACTGCGCTGGGAATTCAAACCGCTTCCGAATTGGAAGGGTTTAAAATGTACCTAAAAACCGCTGAAGAACAATTTCTTAACAGTATAACCCCACCGGAAAGAACACCGGAATTGTTTGAAAGGCTGTTGCCCTACGCCATTGCCTTGGGTGTAGAAAATCAATGGGGAGAAAAATTCACGAAAATATTGAAACAATTTAACTATAACCCTGATTGGTATGTGGGGAGTACGCCATTTTCACCGGTATTATTTTCAGCCACCAACAGTTATTCTTTTACTTCGTCTGTGGGTAGCTCATTCGGTTCGGCTTCTTCAGGAAGTAGTGGCGGTGGGTTTTCCGGCGGCGGTGGTGGTGGTGGCGGCGGTGGCGGCTGGTAGATGAAACTGAAAAATTAATACAGTTATTCAAGAAAAAGTAGATATTTGCAATTGCTTTTTCGGAAGCGCCTGTTTTCATTAATACATCTAATGGACGGATTTGAAAAACAATATTATAGCATCAGTGAAACCGCTGAAATATTTGGGGTTAAAACTTCGCTTTTGCGTTCCTGGGAAAATGAATTTGAACTTTTAAAGCCTTTTAAAAATAAAAAAGGAACAAGATTTTTTACACAAAAAGATCTGGAAATCATTCGTACCATATTGTATCTTACAAAGGAAAAAGGATTTACATTACAAGGCGCTAAAGAGGAAATTCGCAGCAACTTCGGTAAAACTGTTACGCAAGCTGACGTCATACAAAGATTAAATTCTGTAAAAGAGTTCTTATTAGAAATTAAAAACAACTTACAATGAATCCCATAAAAATGGTTGACCTAAAGGGTCAATATGAGAAAATTAATAAAGAAATTGATGAAAATATCTCACAAGTTATTGACAGTACAGCTTTTATAAACGGTCCAAAAGTCAAGGATTTTCAAACCCATTTAGAAAACTATTTGAATGTTAAACACGTAATTCCCTGTGCCAATGGCACAGATGCTTTGCAAGTTTCCTTAATGGCGCTTGGACTACAAGCCGGCGATGAGGTGATTACCTCTCCTTTTACATTTATTGCTACGGCTGAAGTAGTTGGTTTGCTTGGAATTAACTGCAAGTTTGTGGATGTTGAGTGGGACACCTTTAATATAGATGTTACCCAATTGGAAAAAGCTATTACGCCTAAAACCAAAGCCATTATCCCTGTTCACCTGTTTGGGCAAAGTTGCCAAATGGAAACCATTATGCAAATTGCAAAGAAACATGCTCTTTTTGTAATAGAAGATGCCTGCCAAGCAATAGGTGCAGATTTTATCTATACAAACGGAGAAAAAAAGAAGGTGGGAACCATTGGCGATATAGGCTGTACTTCTTTCTTTCCTTCCAAAAATTTAGGCTGTTACGGAGACGGCGGCGCCATCTTCACTAACGATGACGAAATTGCAAGAAAACTAAGAGGAATTTGCAACCATGGCATGTTTAAACAGTACCATCATGAATTGCTGGGCGTTAACTCCCGTTTAGATGCCATTCAAGCGGCTGTTTTAGATGTTAAATTGCAACATTTGGATGAATATAATGCAGCCCGCAGAAAAGCAGCCGAATTTTACAATAAAATGTTCGAAAACCATCCGAAAATTGAAATCCCTACCTTGTCTGCGTTCAGCACGCATGTTTTTCATCAATATACGCTAAAATTAAAAAATGCAAACCGCGAAGAAATAATTGAAAAGATGAAAGAAGCAGAAGTCCCTGTTATGGTCTATTATCCTATCCCACTGCACTTACAAGAAGCATTTCAATACTTGGGATACCAAAAGGGCGATTTTCCCATAGCAGAAAAACTCTGCGAATCTGTAATTTCTTTACCAATACACACCGAACTCACGGAAGAACAACAACAATATATTGGGAAGCATCTAATAGGCTAAAAGGAAAAAGAATTACACCCTTTACACCTATCCACCTATCCACCTTTAAACATTGAACTTTAAACATTGAAAAAAACCTTACCTCCCCCCAATGATCATCCTCAAAAACATCGAAAAAAGTTATGGAAATCTGAAAGTGCTTAAAGGCATAGATTTAGAGATTCCTGAAGGAAAAGTAATCACCATTTGCGGGGCTTCCGGCGCGGGGAAATCTACCTTGTTGCACATTATGGGCACATTAGACAAACCGGACAAAGGAGAGGTGCTTTTTGAAGGCGCCTCTATTTTTACATTAAAAGACGAAGAATTATCACTTTTTAGAAATCAAAACATCGGTTTTGTGTTTCAGTTTCACCATTTGCTGCCTGAGTTTACGGCTGTTGAAAATGTTGCCTTGCCGGCAATGATTGCCGGCGAATCGAAGAAAAACGCCCTGAAAAAAGCACAAGAAATGCTGCAAATTATGCACCTTTCCGAACGTTTTTTGCACAAACCTGCACAACTGTCAGGAGGGGAACAACAACGGGTAGCTGTGGCGCGCGCACTCATCAATAATCCCAAAATTGTGCTTGCCGACGAACCATCAGGAAATTTGGACACGGAGCATGCACAAAATTTACACCAACTTTTCTTCGATTTAAGAGACCAATTTAAAAAGACTTTTGTAATAGTAACTCATAACGAAGAACTTGCAAAATTATCAGACAGAAAAATTATTATTCGTGATGGAAAAATACAAGCATAATATGAAAATAGGACTTATTGGTTGCGGATATCTTGGAAAAATTCATGCCAAGTGTATAAAAGAAATAGTAAACTTAGATTTAGTGGGCGTTTACGACTCTTCTCATGAGGTGGTTCAAGAAATTGCTGAACAATTTGCCACTAAGGCACATTTTGATTTACAAACTTTACTCGAAAACTGTGATGTTGTAGATATTGTGGCAGCAACTACTGCCCATTTTGAGTTGGCAAAACAAGCCATCATAGCCGGAAAGCATTGTTTTATAGAGAAACCCTTGACAGCCACTGTAGAAGAAGGTGAAAAATTGATTGAATTGGCTCAAAAACATAATGTTATTGTTCAAATTGGTCACGTGGAAAGATATAATCCGGCTTTTATTGCCACTTTACCTCACCTTACAAAACCTTTCCTGATTGAAGCCAACCGTTTGAGTAAATTTAATGTACGGGGCGCTGATGTCTCTGTAGTTCACGACTTAATGATTCATGATATTGATTTGATATTGTCCATTATGAAAAGTGAAATTATTGACATTCAAGCAACAGGCTGCAAATATTTAACAGAATATGTAGATTTTGCAACCGCACGGCTCCTTTTTGCAAACGGTGGCGTTGCCAACATTAAAGTAAGCAGAGTTTCTGAACAGCCTTTGAGAAAAATGTGCATTTTTCAACCCGAAAACTACATTAGTGTAAATTTTCAAGAGAAAAAAGTAGAAAAGATTGAATTTCAAAATAACCAATCCTGTTGTACTGAAATTCCCATAAAGGATTGTAATGCTATTGTAACAGAATTATCCGATTTTATCCAAACCGTAAAGGAGAATGGAGTGCCCAAAGTAACTCTAAATGACGGACTAAACGCTTTACACATTGCTGATAAAGTGGTTAAGAAAATATTAACATTTGTAAAATAATAGTGCTCAAAAGGCGTTTTTTTTAGCATGAAAAATTATTATTTGCTTATTTTTTTATCTATTGTTCTAATTTTGAACTTCTCATGTAAAAAACCGGATATTACGCCGGCGTATCTTATTTTATCTGAAGAAGATTTTAAAGATTGCATAGATGTTTCGAACTTTAATAACACCCATGACCAAAATTATGACCAAAATGAGTTAGATGCTATTAGGCAGCAAAAATTCACAGATGTTTTGGTGAGTTTAAACGGAAAAGAATTGGGTTACTGGAACTTGCCGTGTAAAATTCCACTTTTACCCAATTATTCCGACTCAAACAATATTAGGATAATACCTTGTGTAAGAATCCCCCATACATCAACCACTACAACACAATATCATTTTGTAACCCCTTATGAAAAGTTTTTTGCAATGAACAAAGAAGGGGAATATCAAGTATCCGATATTAAATTAAAATATGTATCCAGTGTAGATTTTTCCATCCTCGAAACCTTTACACAAAGTACCGATTTTAGTCCGCGCGATTCAACTTACCCTGCAACGATACAGATTGTTCATGATGATGAACTAAACAAAAATATCGGGAAATTAGTCTTAGCCGACTCAGATGTTTATTTTGATATTGTAACTCCTTACTTCACGTTGTTGGGGCAAAATGAAAGACAATTTTGGGAAATCTCCTATAAATCTGTTAATGGTCGAATGACTACCTATCTTGGCTTTGAAAATACCATTACGGGACAAACCAGCCAATCGATGGTGATTCTTCCTTCAACACAAGGTGTTTGGAAAAAAATATATATCAATATTACAGACATTGTTATGCAGGCAAGCTATACGGCGTCTAAAGTATCTACTCGTTTACAAATTACGGGGATACGCGATAGTGTAAGCAGAGACTCAGAGTTCTATTTTGAGAATATCAAACTTATCACGATGGATGCTCCTTATTACTAAAAACTTAGATGCATGAATAAAGCTCGAAAACTCTTTTTTTATGTTCTCTTCGATATTGTATCAGCCATTGTAACGTGGATTCTTTTCTTTATTTATCGAAAGTATCATGTTGACCATACTGTTTTTGAGCATTTTACAACATCCATTCTTCACGACCCTACACTCTATCTCGGCATTGTGGCATTTCCTGTTTATTGGTGCTTTTTACATACTTTTATAGGAGTATATTCTAATCCTTTTAGAAAATCACGCCTGAGAGAGTTGGAAATTACAATCGTTACGGTGTTCTTTGGAACTTTGATTTTCTTTTTTGCTTTTATTCTTAATGATATTGTTAATCGTCCTTTCGACTTTGTTAAATATTTTGTAATCTTGCTCTTTCTCCAATTTTTCTTAACCTATATTCCCCGTGTTTTGATTACAACCAGTACCATTAACAGTATTAACAATGGAACCATTGGATTTAAAACACTAATAATTGGTAGTGATATTATAGCGCTCAATATTTATCAAAATATTATTAAACAAACTCCTTATGTTGAAAAATATATCTTGGGATATGTTACGGTGCCTGAAGAACAAGATGAAACCCTATCCACGAAACTTCCCTGTTTAGGCGCGCTTTCAGAATTAATGTCTATTATTAAAGAACATCAAATCAAGGAAATAGTTATTGCCATTCAAAATGGGAAACGAAAGCTAATTGAAAAGGTGCTTACGTCTATTGGAGATAATCGTGATCTGACGTTAAAAATCATTCCGCAGTCGCAAGATTTTTTAATTGGAAGTGTTAAAATATCGGCGATTTTACAAGAGCCCCTTATTTCTGTATCTACGAACGATTTGCCTGTTTGGCAATATTTTATAAAGAGATTTATGGATATTACTTGCTCTATTTTTGCTATAATAGTATTACTTCCTCTTTATCTTTTCTGTATCATCGGGATAAAACTATCCTCTAAAGGTCCCATTTTTTATCTGCAAGAAAGAATTGGGTTAAACGGAAAACCGTTCCAAATTATCAAATTTCGTTCCATGGTGGCAAACGCTGAAACAGGTACCCCGCAACTTTCAAGTAAAAATGATCCGAGGATTACAAAGTTTGGACACTTTATGCGTATAACTCGTATAGATGAAACCCCACAATTTGCCAATGTGCTTATGGGAGATATGTCGCTAGTTGGTCCACGACCAGAACGTCAATATTATATAGATCAAATTGTTAAAGTAGCTCCACACTATAAATTATTGCTAAAAGTAAAACCCGGAATGACCTCGTGGGGGCAAGTAAAATTTGGATATGCTGAAAATATTGATGAAATGGTGGAACGCTTAAAATGGGATATTCTTTATTTAGACAACATGTCGTTGCAAACTGACATTAAGATATTAATATATACCGTATTAATTGTTCTAAAACGATCCGGAAAATAATGCCCTGTTTTTTTCAAGAAGATTTATCTCAAAATTCATTTACACTTTCTTCAGAAGAGTCGAAGCATATTACAAAATCTATGCGTCTAAAAGAAGGAACATCTATTTGGATAACTGATGGAAAGGGAACATTGGCAAAAGCAACTGTAACAAATATTTTTAGAGAACTTTGTACAGTAGAAATTTCAGAACGTTCTTTTTATGAAAAATCAACGATAAAACAATTGCATCTTGCCGTAGCGCCTACAAAAAATCCAGACAGAATGGAGTGGCTCGTAGAAAAAGCAGTGGAGATTGGCGTAGCACAAATCTCTTTCATTTTGTGCGAAAGATCTGAAAGAAAACATGTTGATTTGAATCGCTTGCACAGGATTGCTGTTGCTGCTTTAAAACAATCAAATGGAACATGGTTACCCGAGTTAAGAACAATTTCCTTTTTACAATTAATAAATGAAAGCAGTGAAATACTTGCAGACAAGCTGATTGCGTATTGTGAGGATCAAGAAGAATCTATTGAAATTGCCCACTTCAAATATCAACAAAAAGATGCTCTTTTTTTAATTGGACCAGAGGGTGATTTTACGCCTCAAGAAATCCATGCCGCCAAAATTCAAGGGTTTCAACCTGTTTCTTTAGGAGAAAAAACATTACGCACAGAAACAGCGGCGCTTTTTGTAACCTGCTGTTTTGCTGCAATTCCTTGTTGAGAAAATAATAAAAACCGATACTTTTTTCAAAAAATATCGGTTTTTTTGTGCGGATGAAGGGACTCGAACCCCCACGCCTCTCGACATTAGATCCTAAGTCTAACGCGGCTACCAATTACGCCACATCCGCATTGTGTTAAAGGGACGCAAAAATATATTTTTTTTGTTTCTTTGCAAAAATTTTTTATCATGACCACAATTAACCCAGAAACCTTACTGTTCTTAACAGAGTTAAAGAAAAATAACCAACGCGATTGGTTTCAAGCACACAAAGCGATGTACGACAAAGTCAGAAAAAATTATGAGGATTTTGCGCGTGTGTTGTTAGAAAACCTGCAATCTTTTGATCCCACATTACAGAATCTTGAGCTGAAACAATGCACCTACCGCATTTACCGCGATGTGCGTTTTTCGCCTAACAAAGAACCTTACAAAACACATTTGGGCGTTTATATTGCCAAAAACGGAAGAAATGCAGGTTTTGCCGGTTATTATTTTCATTTAGACCCCGAAGAATCTTTTTTCGGCGGCGGAATTTATATGCCTCTTCCCGAATACCTAAAAGCCATACGAAAAGAGATTTACTATCAAATCAACGAGTTTAAAGCCATTCTTAATGCCCCTGCATTCAAAAAATATTACCCACACGGCATCGATGAAATGGAAAAACTTAAAAAAGCCCCAGTTGACTTCCCTAAAGATTTTTCAGAAATAGAACTCCTGAAAAACAAACATTTTTTTTCTTCGCACTACTATTCGTCACAAGATGCGACGAAAGAGGATTTTATAGGTTTTGTTATCAATGGATTTAAAGCGGCAAAACCCTTGGTGGATTTTATCAATTTTACGGTTGAGAATAATGTCTAAACACGCATGAGGCTAAGTTAATAGAACTCTGATAAAGTCTAAATCGAGATTTGTCCTCGAAATAAAGAATAACAGATTTATCAAATTGAATTACTGCAAAATTTTGCTCTAATTGCAGCTCTTTATATAACATTTAGAAATATTCCAATAAACTGCCTTTTTAAAAAAAAAATATTTTTGCAGCCTTAAACCTACAACTATATTAAGCCGTACACATGAATAAACAATGGTATAAAGATAACTGGATTTATTTGCTCATTATAGTGCTGTTGTTTTTTCCTGTTTTTCAATATATTGATGATCTTGCTATTAGACTCTGGGATGAGTCTCGTTTGGCTATTAATGCCTACGAAATGTTTCACAGTGGTAATTATTTGATTCCAACGTACGAGGGAGAACCGGATATGTGGAATACAAAACCTCCGTTAATGATATGGCTTCAAGTATTAGCTATGAAATTATTTGGAATCAATGAGTTTGCAATTAGATTACCCTCCGCACTGGCGGCTTTCTTTACGTGCATTTCATTATTGTTTTTTGCGGTTAGATATGTAAAGAATTTTTGGTTGGGTTTTATTTGCGCACTTGCATTGGTTACAACGCCCGCGTTTATTAATGTTCATGCAGCACGAACAGGTGATTACGATGCCCTGTTAACCATGTTGTTAACATTCAGTTGCTTCTCTTTTTTCAGTTTTCTTGAAACCTCTAAAAATAAATATTTGTACTTCTTTTTTCTCTCATTAACATTAGCTTTTTTAACAAAAAGTTCTGCCGCTTTGATGATCCTTCCGGGACTTTTTATTTATGTATTCATTAAAAAGAAAATCGTTATTTTATTAAAAAATAGGCATTTATATATTGGACTCTTAGGTTTTGTAATTTTGGGGACCGGTTATTTTTTATTAAGAGAGATATATAATCCGGGCTATATTGATATGGCATGGAAAAATGACTTTGGAGGAAGATTTTTAGATACACTCGGACAGCATAAAAAAGGTTTTTGGTTTTATGTAATTCACAGATTTAATATTTGGCTGCTGTTAATTCCCTTTGGCATTTTCACAGGATTATTAAATAAAGATCAGCGAATTAAAAACTTAACTCTTTTCACTACCATAACCGCAGTAACTTTTTTTCTTGTAATATCTTCGGCGCAAACAAAACTTCCATGGTATGCGTTGCCGCTTTATCCTTTTATTTCTATTCTTGCAGGGGTTTTCATTTATTATATCTTTTCATTTATAAAAGAAAACAGAAAACTTGCCGGTTATTTTAAATACAACATAGTTCCATACGTTTTCGTGTGCGTGGTTTTCTTCGCTCCTTATGTACTGATTTTCAACAAAACATATAAACCAAAAGAAGATGTTGAAGATTTTTACCGAACAAGTTATTATTTGAGAGATCTGTTGAATGGGAAAAGACAAGGGGATAATTTCACGATTCTTTATGACGAATATTCAGCGCCAGTTCTGTTTTATGTGAATCTTTTAAATGAGAATGGAAAAAATATTACATTGAGAAACAGTACCTTTGTAAAAATTGGTGAGACTGTTTTAACCATTCAAAACCAAATGAAGGAATTTGTGGAGAAAAATTATGATTTCAATATTGTAGAGCAATATGAAAACATTGTAGTTTATGAAATTCTTAAAGAAAAGCAATAATTATAATTTCATTGCCGGCAGTTTTCACTGCCGGCAATGAAATTTATTTTCCAGCCTTAATAGAAGCTTGCGCCGCTGCCAGTCGTGCAATGGGCACGCGGAACGGAGAACAGGAAACGTAGTTCATGCCCGCTTTGAAGAAAAACTCTACGGAAGCAGGGTCGCCGCCATGTTCGCCGCAAACGCCCACTTTCAAGTTCGGGCGAGTGGAACGTCCGCGTTGAATACCTAACTCTACCAAGGAGCCTACGCCCTCTTGGTCTAACGTGTTGAACGGGTCGTTGTCCAAGATTCTGTTATCTATATAATTATGAACAATAGCATTTACGTCGTCGCGAGAGAAGCCGAAGGTCATTTGCGTTAAGTCGTTCGTGCCGAAGGAGAAGAATTGTGCTACGTCGGCAATTTTATCGGCAACGATGGTGGCTCTCGGAATTTCAATCATAGTACCATACAAGTACTCAATTTTCAATCCAAATTTTGCCTCAACCTCTTGAAGTACTCTGTCGGCAATAGCTTTTTGGTGTTTCAACTCATCCACATTGATGGTCAGGGGCACCATGATTTCCAACATCGGTTTGCTGCCTTCTTTCATCAGTTCTGCAGTAGCAGTGAACAAAGCACGAAATTGTGTTTCAGTAACTTCAGGATATACAATGCCGAGGCGAACGCCGCGCAATCCCATCATGGGGTTCACTTCGTGAAGGGCGTCAATACGTTTTTTAATCTCTTCGTAAGGAATTTTGGTTTCTGCAGCCAGTTCGCGTTGTTTTTCTTCAGTTTGTGGAACAAACTCGTGCAACGGCGGGTCCATCAAGCGGAACGTTAACGGTTTGGCATCCATCACTTTCAAAGTTCCTTTGGCGGCTTCTTTGATATAAGGTTCCAGTTCATTTAAGGCTTTCACGCGGTTGGCGGTATTGTCAGCCAAAATCATGTTGCGCAATTTTGCTAACGGTTGCTCGCTGTTTTTGCCGTAGAACATGTGTTCGATGCGGAACAAGCCAATGCCTTCTGCGCCGAAGTTGATAGCGTTTTGTGCATCTTCCGGCGTTTCAGCATTGGTACGAACGCCCATTTTGCGATATTTATCCACAATAAGCATAAATTCTTGGAAACGCGGGTTTTCCGTAGCGTCCGCCATTTCAATCTTTTGTTCATATACCCAACCTTTCGTACCGTTCAAACTCAACAAATCACCTTCTTTAAATTCTTTTCCGGCGATTTTTATTTTATTGTTGTTCAAATCAATATGAACAGCGTCGCAGCCCACGATGCAACATTTTCCCCAGCCGCGTGCTACTAATGCAGCGTGAGAGGTCATTCCTCCGCGTGCGGTTAAGATACCGTCGGCGGCACGCATACCTTCCACATCTTCGGGATTGGTTTCTTCGCGCAGCAAGATGCACTTTTTGCCGGCGCGGGCAAATTCAATCGCTTTTTCGCTGGTGAGGGCGATGATGCCCACAGAGCCGCCGGGACCAGCCGGAAGCCCTTTTGCCAAAACAGTATATTTGGCTTCGTCTTTGCTATCTAAGATGGGGTGTAGCAGTTCGTCCAACTGGGCAGGGTTTACACGCATCACCACCTCTTTTTCTTCAATTCTGCCTTCGTGCAGCATGTCTAATGCCATGTTCAAGGCAGCCACGCCGGTACGTTTTCCCACGCGGCATTGCAACATGTAGAGTTTGCCTTCCTGAATAGTGAATTCAATGTCTAACATGTCTTTATAGTGATTTTCCAAAATGCAGCGGATTTCGAAAAGCTCCTTATAAGTTTCGGGCATTAACTCTTGCATGGAATGTAAGTGTTTGTTCTGCTCGTTTTTAGTGTCGTCATTCAACGGGTTTGGGGTACGGATACCGGCAACCACATCTTCGCCTTGCGCATTGATGAGCCATTCGCCGTAGAAGATGTTGGCACCTGTGGCGGGGTCTCGGGTAAAGGCAACGCCGGTGGCGGAGGTATCGCCCATATTTCCAAACACCATAGCTTGAACATTCACGGCGGTGCCCCAATCGTCGGGAATACCTTCAATTCTTCGGTAAGAAACTGCTTTTTTACCGTTCCAGCTTTTGAAAACCGCTTTGATACCGCCCTCTAACTGTGTGCGTGCATCGTCCGGAAATTCAACGCCGAGATGTTTTTTTACTAATGCTTTAAAATCTTCAGCCAACTGGTTCAATTCATCGGCAGAGATTTCAGTATCTGATTTATAGCCGCGGGTGTGTTTAAATTCGTCCAATTTTTCATCCAAAATCTTACGAATACCTTTGCCTTCTGCGGGGTCTAAGCCTTCTGCCTTTTCCATCACCACGTCGGCATACATCATAATGAGCCGGCGGTAAGAGTCGTAAACGAAACGGGGGTTATTTGTTTTTTTAATCAATCCGGGAATTGTTTTAGACGAGAGACCGATATTGAGCACGGTATCCATCATGCCGGGCATTGAGCTGCGTGCACCAGAGCGGCAAGATAATAGCAACGGATTTTCGGCATCGTCGTATTTTAAGCCCATAACTTTTTCTACTAATTCCATGCCTTTCCACACGTCGGGCATTACGGTTGCCGGAAGTTGGCAGTTGTTGTCGTAATAGGCGGTACAACACTCGGTAGTTACCGTTAAGCCTGCGGGTACAGGAAGACCTAAGTGACACATTTCGGCAAGGTTTGCGCCTTTGCCGCCCAACAAATTTTTCATGTCGGCTTTACCTTCGGCAGTTTTTCCTCCAAAGGTGTAAACATACTTTACGTTACTCATTTTCAGTTATTTTAATCGTTAATATATATTATTTTTTATATGTTTTAAAATGGTCGCGAAAGTACAGTTTTTTTCGGGATTTATTTTCTGGTTTTTTGTATTATCTTCGCCGCACTGAATTAAAATAAAAATCGTATGTCAACACAAGAGAAAAACTACGAAGACCTTCTTAAAGAATTAGAACAACAAAACACTGTTGTTGAAGAACCTCCCATTGGTTACACGGCGCACCGCTACTCATACGCCGACTATTTGACGTGGACGGATGATAGAATGCGCGAAATTATTGGGGGCATTGTTTACTTATTTTCTGCACCAATACGTAAACACGCGGCTGCAATCATCCCGTTCATTATTCAAGCAGGCTCTTTCATCCGCAGAAAAAAAGGCAAATGTAAAATCTACACCGCCCCGTTTGATGTGCGTCTGCCTAAAAACGGCGAAACCGACGACGACAAAATTTTTGATGTTGTGCAACCCGATATTTGCGTGGTTTGCGATCCTGCAAAGTTGGACGACAAAGGCTGCATCGGCGCACCGGACTTGATTGTGGAAGTGAACTCCCCAAGCACAAACTTGCTGGATTTGAAAGAAAAATTCTTGCTTTATGAAGAATCCGGCGTGAAAGAGTACTGGGTGGTCTTTCCTAAAGAGAAACGTGTAACGGTTTTCCTTTTGCAGCCTGATGGAAAATATGGTAATGGAAAAAAATATCAAGGGGCTTTAGGAAAGAAAAAAGTTCCGGTGAAAACGTTAAAAGGACTGGTGATTGATTTGGAGGAGTTGTTTGAGGAGGATTAGGGGATGATTAACTTTTTTGCCATTGGCTTTAGCCAACGGACTGAAAAAATAAAAAATAATGGGGCTAAAGCCTTATGAATTTGATTTATATTTTATTATCCGTCAGTTAAAACTGACGGCAATTAGTTAAAACTGACGTCGTTGCCTTTTGACTATAATTTTATTGGATTACAGCCAAATAAACAAATATAAAAAGAAAAAAAACTTATTAGCTTTAACGAAACTCAGGTTTTTACTCTCCTACCGGCATCTCTCCTGTATCCACATCACGCGTTTGTTCCCTGCGCTGTTTGTAGTTGTTCAGTTTATAGGTTACTGTTAGGTTCATTTGAAATGCACTGCGCCACCGCGTGCTGGTAGCATAGTAACCATTGGTGCGTTTGGTATAATCGTAAGAAGTAACAATGGTTTTGGGATTGTAAAGCACATCCCTGATATTTAAACTTACCGACATCGCCTTGTTTTTCAGAAACGATTTCTTGACGCCTAAGTTGAGCGAGTATTGCGCATTGCGTTTTCCCTGACCAATGCCACCGCCACCCCAGCCCATGCTGCCTGTAGTGATAGAACGCGAGCGAAAGCGGAAATTTAATTGTAAATCCCAATTTTTCGGCAAGGTAAAAGTTTGATTTAAACGGAAACCATACGCCCAATCATCAGATAAGTTCGGGTCTATTAAATCGTTACTGTTTATTTTTACATAATAACAATCGCCACTGAAATTAATACGCCAAAAATTCCATAACTTTTGTCCAAACACCAATTCTAAACCAATACTTTGGCTACTGTTCAAATTTTGCGAAGAGGTTAATGTATAGGTAAACGTATCCAATCCCAAGTAGTTATCGTCAATGGGCAATGTATATTCTTCGCCGTCTATAAGGGTATAATAAATGAGATCGTCTTTAATATATGCCTGCCGCATTTCGGTATAGCGCGTAATTAAATCGGTACGTTGGCGATAAAAAACAGTGGCATTAAATGAAGAGTTTTTGATATTCATAGAATAACCTAACTCTAAATTATTGGCAAACTCGGGACCCAAATTTGGGTTTCCCATACTCAGATTCTGTTTGTCGGAGAGATCTACAAACGGATTCAAACTCCAAAATCTGGGGCGTGTTACCCGCCGTGAAAAACTGAGTTGTAAAGAATGATAGTTGTTAATATCATATCGAATGTGTAGCGTAGGATAAAGAATATTTTTGAGTTTCAAATAATTGTTGGTATTTTTTACAGATTCTGCATGGGCAGGGAAAAGCTCCGACCAAGTGTTGGCAAACTCACCGCGTAATCCTACCTGTAGTTTCAAAACCTTCCAAAACGAATTGGAATAGATAAAATAAGCGGAATTAATTAACTCTTGATACAGAAACTCATTTCTCTGCTGGTTGCTCTCAATAGTGTTTTCATAAGAATTTCCGTAAAACAACCGGTAATCTTGCCAAATAGAACGATATGAGATTTTATATCCGGTTTCAATGCGTCCGCCGTTTCCTATTGGGGTAACAAAATCAACCTGCGCGGTAGCCGTTCGGTTGCGCGAGTCGGTACCGGTTTTTTGAAAATAATCGGGTAACGTATCCAACCTTGGAAGCGGGGTAAAATGTTGTAAATATTGATTAGCCGATTTGCCGAACATTTCGGTAAAATAAACGTCGGAGGTCAACTCCATGCCCTGTTTTTCAAAAGTTTTCTTGTAGCTGATATTTCCGGTAATGTTATTACCATAACGATTTCCGGCGCCACCCTGTTGGTAAGCATTAAAGGGTTGTTTTCCATCAGCCCCCATCCAACGTAAATTATTAGCCGATAAATTGCTGGTATCTTTATTATCAAATCTGTTATAACCGAAAGAAAAAGACAATGTATTTTGTTTGTTGATAAAATAATCCAATCCTGCGCGCACATTATGTCCAAAAAATTGTGATTTATTGTCGTTTTTTTGTATTAAATAAGTTGAATCGGCGGGTGATTCTTCATCCTTTTGAAACCAGGAAGTACGATACAATTCTCCTTCGCCGCGCCTTTGTCCGCTTCGGAAGTTGTAATTCAAAAAGGTGTTGATTTTATTGTATGTATAATTCAAATTCACCGCTAAATTGCCTCCATCTAAGAAGAATTTCTCTTTAAAAATAGAGGTAGCCAAGCCGCCGCTGAAAAAGGCATTAAAGCCGGGTTGTCTTTTCTTTTTAAGGATCACATTGATAACGCCGCCCATACCATCTGGGTCTAAGCGAGCAGAGGGGTTGGTAATCACCTCCACGCTTTCAATCTCAGATGCCGGAATTTGGTCTAAGGTCAGGTTTGTAGGTCTTCCATCCACCAGCAGGGTAACATTTCCGGAGCCACGCAACGATACATTGCCCTCAATATCCACGTCCACCGAAGGAATTTCAGCTAAGGCTTCTACAGCAGTGGCGCCTTCGGTTACAATGCTACTTTCTACATTGTAAACTTTTTTATCCAGATTTTGCTGCAACATCTCTTTTTGTGCAGTAACCTCAATGCCTTTAAGTTGTTGCGGGCGCTGGGTAACGGCAAACTGGCGCAGCATGTAATGCGGGCTACTTGGCGACAAAGTAAATTGGGGGCTGAAATGTTTGCTGTAACCCATGGCATTTATTTGAAGGAAGTAGGTTCCCCAAGCGATCTCAGTGATCACAATTCTTCCGTTTTCATTGGTAATTCCGCCTGTAACGGTAGTAGAATCGGCAGCATTCATCACATAAAGTGTAGCGTATTGAACCGGATTTTTGTTTTCGTCCACAATCATTCCCACCACAGCGCCTAATGAACCAAGATCGGGTATTTGCCCACCACTGGGGCGTTGGGCAAAAGAATGAAGAATGAAGAATGGAGAATTAAGAATTAAGAAAATGAAAACGAAAAGGTAAGAGATTTTATGTTTCAATGTCATATTTATTTTAATTTAAAAAAAACAGCACCTTAGACGTATTTTTCGGGATGTAGTTTAATGATAGGTAACAATTGAAATAAAAAACTTTGGGCGAAGCCGCAGCCCGCCCAAGTTTTTTTATTTGAGTTTCTTTCAACCGGTGATCGGTTTCAAATTACCTTTAATACTGCCCTTTTCATTTTCAAAACCCACAGGTACAGTATTATTGCAAAGTTTTGGAGTAACACAACAATTATTGCCATTATACCCGGGTAGATCCAAAACGTATTGCATTATAGCGCATTGGCTTTTACTTATACCATAATAAGCAAGCACGCATTGTGCCGCGGCAGCAGAACACCAATTGGATTGTTTTTGTGTAACAAGAGGTACTTCTAACTTTATGCTCTGAGCATATAAAATACAGGTAAGTCCTAAAAAGAGTAATACTATAATTTTTTTCATACTATCACTTTTTTAAAAGGTTAAGAACTTCATTAAAACTATACTCATTTTTTAAATATTCGTCTGTTTCACGGTCATACATTTTAACAAAAATATCTTGATTATCTTTCCGAATTATAAGATAATTCATCACCGGATAAAGTTTTGTCCATAAAAATCCAATAATCAAATCTTTATATTCATAGTTATGGATCATTTCTGCCATTTCGCCGCCACCGTCACATGCCCATCTGTATTGATCATCATCTTTAAGGTCAACAGTTGCAAAATAAAGAAGCTCGCCACCACTCATCACAGGCACTTCCCAAGAACCTTCGAATATTAAAATCTGATCTTCAATTCTATACCTTGGAATAGGTTTTCCCAGCTCTAAATGCTCCAACTTTGATCTGTCCTTTATGCCCCAGTTGGAAAGATTCACATCTGACTCGTCTATATATCTCAAATAAGCTCCATTAATCAGCATTTCTGTTATTTCGGGCGTAAGTTTTAAGTCAATTTTATGGGCAACTTTTTCATAATATCTCATCCGCGCCTCTTTTTCACGCAGGGCTAATTCTTTTATGTGGGAAATAAGTTCATTAAGCCTGTATTCGTTCTTAAAATATTCACCCGTTACTTCGTCATAGATTTGTACAAAAATATCCTGATTCTCTTTTCTAATAATGAGATGATCCATTCCTTCAAATGGAGGAGATAGACGTACAGAACCAATTATCGAATCTTTATGTTCGTAATTAGTGAGTTGCTCCATTCTATTTATGTCAAGTATAAACATATCTGGCACTCCTCCGAAACGTAAAAAAAAAGTTACTCCAAATAAAAGAGGCGTTTCATCACACAGAACAGGCACACTCCAATTGTTTGAAAATCTCACTGAAAAAGTATCACCCTCAGAGAGACGAAACACATTACGAGTGCATAGAGGGTCTAACTTTTCACTTTGAATGCTATATCGTGGAATAGCTTTACCGAGCTGTAAATTCTCTAACTGCGACCTGTTTTTTATGCCATACTTTGAGTAATCTTCTTCAGGCAGATTTTTAATTTTCGCAATCAACATCTCTTCCATCTCCGGCGTAAGTGTCAGTTCTTTCTTTTCTATTTGGGCGTTTACGGCAGAAAGCAGAAGGCAGAAGGCAGAAAGCAGAAGGGGTATAACTTTTAATTTATTTTTCATAGGATTATTTCGTTTTAAGTTCATTAATTTGTTTTTGTAAATCAAGAATATATAACGTTAGTTCTTCTACTTTTTGTATAAGAATGGCATTCATTTCCCCCAAATTCACGCCGTTGGCTTCCACTGCTGCGGCAGAGGGCACGTTGGGCAAATGTTTGTTGGCTTTAATAAACTGTTCTGTTTCCGGCAAGC
>WQSU01000002.1 GCA_009787675.1 Lentimicrobiaceae bacterium | reverse complement strand
GGGAGATTCTGTCGTAATTAATGATGCACATTTAAAGGTATTTTAAACTCTAAACCTGAGTTCCGTTAAAAGGAAATATACGTTTTACTTAAAAGATCTATATGTTCTTTAAAAAAGATATAGACCTTTTTCCAAAAAGATGCAGACCTTTTTCCAAAAAGATGCAGACGTTTTTAAAAAAGATGCGGACGTTTTTTGCCCTCATCCCATAGGTCTCCAAAAGCAATCCCCATGAAAAAAACCTACTACACCGATTTAGCGCTGCAATTCAAGTTCGGTTTCTTAACCGCAGGGAACGCAAAGAATTTACGCAAAGAACGCAAAGAATTATACAGAATTTAATGGAGCTAAACCAAACACCTTATTATTCTTTCACTAACCTTTTTACCACAACGCCCGCCTCAGTGGCTATTTTCACAAAATAAACTCCTGAAGGAAGGTGAGAGATGTTGATGAGAGGTGAGCTTTCTGCCGTAAACATCAAATACTTCCACCTCGACTACGCTCGGTGCCCCCATTCCTAATTCGTAATTCGTAATTCGTAATTCGTAATTCTCCGCTCGTTGGGTTGGGATAAACTCCATAGTATAACTAATTTTATTATGCGGCAATGAATCAAAAATACTCGTATTATATTTCATAGAGAAAGCTGTTTCTGCAAGAAAAGTTTCAGGCGCATTAGACTTTACCATGATATCAAATTTTAAATAGTACGTAGCCCCTTCCTGTACCTTAACCGGATTGTTGATGTATAAGGTGAGGGTTTTATCTACTAAAGCTTTATCTTGATTTTCTTGTTCTTTTTTTTGCTATCTTTCTCAATTTCAATGAGAGCTTCATTATTTATGGAATTCATTATTTTTTTTTGATTTTCATAAAATTCAGTATCTAAAATATCTGCCTCTAGTTCTGCTCCATTTACCCAATTTTGTTTGGGTTTCCGCTCCATTTTTATTTCAGCAAAGTTATATCCATTAAACTGTTTCATCCAATTATGCATTTCTACTACATCAGAAAAGGGTATCTCTTTGAAACTTGCCACATAGTCATCCTGAACAAAAATTTTATCAAGGATTCTATATTTTTTTTCTTGAAAATATTTTGAATTTTCATCATCCGGATAGTCAGAGTTCACTGAAAAAATTATAGCAGGCGAAAAAGTGCCCAAAGGAATAGACGGAATTCCTTTTTCTTTTTGTTCAGGAATAATAATTCGCGAATCATCATTAAATCTACTGTCCCATGGAAAATTTTCATCGCCCAATACCCCTCCTTTAAATACCATAAGAATTGTACTTCCAGCCAAAGAAATATCTCCTTTATAAACTTTTCTTACTCTGTATTCATAAATACTGTAAATGTCATTGTAATATCCATTACCTTTGGCATTGTAAGTAGCCACACACCTTTCGAGATTGCCTTCAAAGATAAGGTCTGACTGATTAAAAATATTATCCTCAGAAGGGAGAAAATAATTGATTTCCTCTGTTTGCGCATTTAAAAACATTACGCAAAAATGCGCAATTAACAATAATAGATTTTTTTTCAATAGCGATATGTTTTAGAGTGGTTTTTTTGCTTAAAATCTGCCGCAAAAATAGATTAAAACAGATAATAATCGCGAAAAAAATGTTTTTTAAAATAGATTATCAGATAATTACAATTGTATTTTCTTGCTGTAGTGTGTAAAAGAGGGCATGTTTGGCGCAATTTTCACATAGTTTTTGCGTAGTATAGGGAGACTTTTCAAAAAAATTTCATAATAAGACATAATAATACTATATAATACTTGTCTATTTCTTTTTCTGTCTCACCGTCCTCTTAAACTTCATCAAAGGTGCGGGACCATTCCCGCGTTTTGGCAAGGGCTTCCACAATGGCGAGAAGGGGAATGTTCGGCAACATCGCTATCCAAGATGACGGGAATGCTTCTATCTTACTAATGTCTGTTCCATAAATTAAAATATAATCAAATCCGATTAAATATTTATTTTCGCCATTGTAATAAATAGATATTAACTTTGAACATTAAACATGTTATACCCTTTAAAATTTGAACCCATTCTAAAAGAACGCCTGTGGGGCGGGAGCGCCCTTGCGGAAAAGTATCATAAAACTGATGATGTGAACACTAAGTTTGGGGAGAGTTGGGAAATCTCTGATCTTGATGAAGATATTTCGGTGGTTACCAATGGTTTTTTGGCAGAGAATGACCTGCGGGAACTGATAGAAACCTACATGGGCGAGTTGGTGGGCGACAGCGTGTTTGACACGAACGGCTTGGGCTTCCCCTTGCTTCTTAAATTCATTGATGCACAAGACGATTTGTCGGTGCAGGTGCACCCCGACGACCAGTTGGCGCAGCAAAGATATGAGCAGAACGGGAAGACCGAGATGTGGTATGTGGTGGATGCCGCCGAGAACGCCGGAATTTATGTGGGCTTTAACAAACCCGTTGGAAAACAAGATTATATTGATGCAGTGCAGCACAAAGAGATTGCCGGTTTATTGCAATATTATCCTGTGAAAAAAGGCGATCTGTTTTTCATCCCTGCCGGAACGGTGCACGCTTTGGGTAAAGGCGTGCGTGTAGCCGAAATTCAACAGCCTTCCGACATCACTTACCGCATTTTCGACTGGAACAGAGTGGATGACAACGGGATGCCGAGAGAACTGCATATTGCCGAAGCCATAGAAGCCATCCATTTCGATGAAAATGAGACTTATAAAATTGAATACGAAGAAAAATTCAACACCACTTCCACGCTGTTTCGTTCGGAGTTCTTTAACGTAAATGCCATTGTTTTCGACAAACCGCTTCAAAAAAACTACTCCACCATTGATTCTTTTGTGATTTACTTTTGCGTGGAAGGGGAAGTGCACCTGTTTGGAGATGACTTTCACGAAGTGTTGTTTGCCGGAGAAACGGCATTGATTCCGGCTTCTGTTCCAATGGTGAATTTGGTGCCGAATGCGAAATCGAGGGTGATGGAGGTTTATATTTCGTAACATTTTCTCAAGAAAAAATTCATAAAAAAACTGATCAAAACTCAAATATTCTTTTATATTTGCCGACAACTTTTCTTATAGAATTTTAAACCAAATTTAATTAATATGAACACATTTACAAAATTAAAATCAATTTTAATGAGCGTATTAATGCTCATTTTATTCTGTACAACTTCGCTTGCACAAGATTGCAAACTCTCTGTGGATTTTGAAGAAAATTCATGGGCAGGCACCGCTTATGCCCTCCGAACAGTTACCGACCAATGGGGCGAATGGAGTGTTTCTGGTGTGGTTTCTGCAACAGATACCAACGACCGCCACAATAGCGGTGTTAAAAGTATTCGCTTGCGCGGCAATGCAGGCGACAACTGCTATTTTCAAATGAATTTCGACAAATCTAATGGTGTTGGAGAAGTTTCTTTTTATTATGCTTCTTACAGCACACATTCCGGTGGAATCATTGTTGTTTATTATTCTACCGATGCAGGCGCCACTTGGACTAATGGCGGTTCAGTAACTGCTCCCAAATGGGATGGCGCCATGATAAAAGCTACTTTCCCCATTAATATTCAAGGCAATGTGAGAATAAAAATTGCAAGAGAAGGAGAGTTGGCGAACGGTAAAACCGTAAGTATTGATGACTTTTGTTTAACTGACCATAGTCCAGCTGGTTATGTGATTTCTCCCACCTTTAACCCTCCAAGTGGCAACTACACTGAGCCCATTAATGTTGTGATTTCTTCTGCAACAGAAAGCGCCACCATCAGATATACCACAGATGGCAGTGATCCTACAGAATCTTCAACCCAATACACTGCTTCTATCGCTGTTTCTACTCAAACCACACTTAAAGCTAAAGCGTGGAAAGAGGGGATGCAACCCAGTTCAATAAGCACAGCCAACTATCTTTTCCCACAAACTGTAACTACTTTAGCAGAATTACGCACAAAAGCGCCTGCATATAACACCGAAGGCAAAGACGTTTTTGTTTTTAGCGGACAAGCCGTAGTAACGCAAAGAAAAGTGAGTACAGCAGCAAATACAGCTGTTACCATGTACATTCAAGATGGAACCGCTGCAATAATGATCTATGATGTAGCCAAAAAAATGCAAGCAGTGGAAATTGGTGACAAAATCACCAATATTACAGGCACATTAACCAGCTACCGTGGAATGTTGGAAATAGTTCCGCTTGGAAACTGTGATGTAACAGGCTATCTCCAACAAGTACCCACTACAGTGATCACTGCTCCTCAATTAGATAACAATTACGAAAATTCAATTCAAGCAAAAGTAGTTACCATTAAGGGCGTAACTTACACAGAAACAGGAGTGTTCACAAAAGATAAATATTATGGCTTGAGTGAAAATGGGATGTCTTATGACTCTTTAGTTTATGTTGAAAATCTTTTTGATACTGATTATATTGGCAATACAATTCCTACTCAAATTGTTGAGATTAACGGAGTTTGCCTGTACAGGTTAGGAAAAAATCGTATTGTACCTTTAGACAAATCTAACAATATCATTCTAAGCATCAATAATTTCAACAAATCTGCCATCAAGTTAGCGCCTAATCCTGCAAACAGTTTCGTTAATGTAGTTATCGGTGCACCCATGAAATTGGAAATCTATACTTTGATTGGAAATTTGATAGCTACGGAAAATCTATACGAAGGAACCAACACCATAGGTCTTTCTAATTACCCTGCAGGATTGTATATGATGAAGTTAACGGATAATAATACAGGAGAAACTTCTGTACAGAAATTAGTTATAAAATAACACGAACCTGAACTCCATCATCACCATTCTTGGTCCTACTGCTACCGGCAAAACGCGCATTGCTGCGCTGTTGGCAAAACATATCGGCGCTGAAATTGTCAGCGCCGATTCTCGTCAAATCTATAGAAGAATGGATATTGGCACAGGCAAAGATTTAAAAGATTATACCATAGAGGGAACCCTCATTCCATACCATCTTATTGATATCGAAGAGCCCGGAAAAGTCAATACGGTGTTTAACTATCAAAAGTTAGCGCAACAGGCAATCTTAGACATTCAACAGCGCAACAAACCCGTAATTCTTTGCGGTGGCAGCGGTATGTATATTGAGGCGCTGCTGCTGGGCTACCAATCCACGCCCATCCCTTCTACCATTTTTGGCATTAAAGGCGACCGAGATGAGGTGCGCAGACGCATTACCCAGCGCCTGAAAGAGCGGTTGAATAACGGCATGATAGAAGAAGTGCAAGTACTTATGGATGAGGGCGTTTCCACTGAACAACTCTATAAATATGGTTTGGAATACCGCTTCGTGATGCTCTATCTTACCCAACAATTGGATTACAACACAATGTTTCAAAAACTGAACACCGCCATTCACCAATTCTCTAAACGACAAATGACCTGGTTTAGGAAAATGGAACGTGCCGGATTTGCCATTCATTGGATGGATTTAGCGTGGGAGGAAAGCGAAAAAATGGAGTTTGTCTTACAGAAACTCCTGACTTCATCTGTATAAATCTGTAATAGAAGAAAAGTTTTTCGCGAAATCTTTATCTTTTTACATCGCCCAGTAACCGCATTATCGTTAGTAGCGCCGCCACACTCCAAGCCTGTGAAATACAGCCATTTGGTTTGTGGGGTGGGTCGCCATCGGCAATCTCTTCAATGGTGGAGATACCGTAGTCGTTCATCGTTGCCTCAAAGTGAGCGAGGATATCCTCTAACACTGGAACAGCAGTTTGATGATACACAGCCAAACAGCCCTCTGCAAACGGCTCTAAAAGCCATGGCCACACCGTGCCCTGATGATAGGCAACATCTCTTTCTTCTTGATTGCCAAAGTATTTACCTTTGTAGTCAGGGTCATTGGGCGAGAGGGTACGCAAACCTTTCGGAGTGAGCAACTCTTCTTGTGCTTTTTTCAATACGAGCTGGCAAACCTTTTCACTTACCGGACAATAGGGTAGTGAAGTAACAATCACCATGTTGGGGCGCACTTGAAAGTTTTTTTCGTTGCCGTTTACAAAATCGGCTAAATATCCTTTGTCTTTATCCCAAAAGGCATCTTTGAAAACGGCAGGAAAATCAGCGGCAATGGATGTCCAGTCTTTAATAAACTCTTTATCTTTTTGATGTGCAGCTACTTCCAAAGCAAACATGAGAGCATTATACCACAAGCCGTTGATCTCCACTTGGCAGCCGGTGCGAGGCGTTACCGGTTTCCCGTTCACTACAGCATCCATCCAGGTGAGTGCGTGTTTTTCATCTCCCGCAAAGATCAAACCGTTGTCTAACATCTTGATGTTAAAGAGTGAACCGCTTCTGTAAGCATACAATATCTTTTTCACGGCATCGCCATACTCTGCCCAGATTTTCTTTTGGGATTTAGTAAACTCCGTGTATTTCTGCAATGTACGAATGAACCACAGGGGAGCATCCACCGAGTTGTAGGCAGCATGTTCTCCCTCGCCAATATTAGGAAAGAGTCCGTTTTGCATTTCCGAAAGCATATCATCCATCACTTCTTTACACAGCGCCGGTTTGTTTAACGCTAAGGTTAATCCAGGCAGGGCTATAAAGGTGTCGCGCCCCCATCGTCCAAACCATGGATAGCCGGCAATGATATGTGTTTTGCCGTTACGTTTGATGATGAACTGTTCCGCAGCATTTTGCAAACAAGTTTCAAAGGAGGAGCGTAAGGTGCGTTTCTTCAATTCCTCTTCAAACAATGCTTCTATGTTATCCGGTGCAATAGGCTCAGCGCCAATAGATAAATATATTTCTTTATGATTTACCTGTACACTGATTTTACCCAAATTAATCAAATCTTCATGACCGTCGTAGCCGCGTTTCAGTTCCTCTTCATATTCAAAATCGTGAAACCAAACGGGGGCATGCGAATACGCAACAGGTTCATTAAATTGCAATGTTACAGGAGTATAATTATCATATAAACAATATGTTACACCGTTTTCAACGGGATTATAATGCGTGTTAACATACGGATTTTCGTAGGTTAAACTGTGTGCATTTCTAAAGGCAAGCAGCGGTGCAAATACAATTTGGGCAGATTCATAATCATTTAATATTGTATATTTTAATATCATACGATCTTGGTCTTCAGACATCAAAAGTTGTCGGGTGAAATTAAATTTTCCTACTCTGAAATAATAGGTAGGAATGGTATCAATTGTAAATTTATGAAGATATTTATTTCCTTTGGGCGCAATCACTCCGCCTTTATACTGGTGTACGCCCAGATGAAACTCCATATCATCAATGATGATAGTTTCGTTCAAATAGGAGATCAGTACGTGGCGTTCGCCGTCAATGCGGTCTTGTGGCGCAACAAAAAGTCCATGATATTTGCGCGTATTCAATCCCAACAAAGAGGTTGATGCGTACGACCCGTTTCTGCTGCAACGCACCATTTCTTTGCTTTTTGAAAAATTGATGTTTACCAACTTTTCTCTGTCAAATTCAATATAGTTCATGATATTAAAGGATAAAAATTGAAGAGCAAAAATAATATTTTTTATCACTTTAAAAATAAAACCATTATTTCGCGGCTGGAATTGAAATTATAATTAAATGTTTACATTATGTTCAATTGGATTCGCGAAGCCATACATCAGTTTCTTGCACAATTAGGGTTAAACGGACAACTCTTATATCTTATTACAGCATTAGTTACAGCAATTTTACTGCTTTGCGCAGGTTTTATTATGTATTACATCATCAGGATTATCCTGCAAAATGTTGTTAGAATATCTAATAAAAGATTTCCGTCAAAATGGAGAACAGCACTCTTGAGAGAGCGTTTTTTTATTCAACTTTCCTTTTTGTTGCCTACGCTCATTATCAAAAATTTAATTCCTGAATTTTTCCTGCATGAAACGAAATCGGAAGTATTGATGTTGCTCCTCATCAATATTTTTCTTGTTACTAATGTAACTTTTATTCTTACTGCCTTTTTCAGGGGGCTCGGCGTAGTGCTACTGCAAATGGAAGCCACCAAAGACAAACCCATAAAGAGCTACGTTCAAATTGTTTCCATTTTCTGTTGGTTGATTACCATCGTGCTCATTGTTTCCTTGCTCATTAACAAATCGCCTACTGTATTTTTAGCAGGTTTGGGCGCTTTCTCTGCCGTGCTAATGCTGGTTTTTCAAGACACTATTATTGGCTTTGTAAACAGCATACAATTGGCTTCCAATGATTTGTTGAGAAACGGAGATTGGATTACCGTAAGCAAATATGATGCAGATGGCACTGTAGAGGAGATTAACCTGATATCGGTGAAAGTACGCAATTTCGATGGTACGATCTCCACTGTACCTGTACGACAATTGGTTACCGACACATTTCAAAACTGGCGTGGCATGGAAGAACAAGGCGTGAGACGCATAAAACGTTCATTCTTTATTGATTCCTCAAGTATTAAAAAAGCAACGCCCGAAATGCATGCAAAAATATCCACTCCCAAAGAAACCAATCTTGGCTGTTTCCGTGAATATCTTGTGAGTTATTTAAGAAAGCGAAAAGACATCAGTTCCGATAAGGTGTTAATGGTGAGATTATTACCTGTAAATGAATATGGCATTCCCGTTGAACTTTATTGTTTTGCCAAAACAATTGTATGGTTAGAATACGAAAGAATTCAAGCCGAAGTGATGGAACATATTTTAATTGCACTTCCGGAATTTGAACTGGTTCACTATCAACGTAAATAGACAGAGAGGATGCATGCGTTTCTTTTTTATTTTAGAGGAGAGAGAAATGAAAATTGCCTTTATTTTTGCAAAAAAACAACACAATTGTGCTTATTCATCCGAAAAGTGCAACCATTTCAGTTTTTTTTTTGTAATTTTTAACACATTGATTGTTAGATAAATAATTTTCTAAAAAAGATTTTCGAATAGAAAAAATATATTTTTATAGCGCGAAAAAGTAGAAAAAAAACGCCAAAAAGCAGAAGTAAAAGTGAATAAAATACGGGAAGATTTTTGGCAATCCATAAATCCATGTAAAAATATATTGGTGGAGTCACCAATTCAAGAGGAGCAGTGACAGAATCTTATTTTTTAATAGCTTTTGCAAGAGCATGTCTTTTGCAGGACAAGAATACGATTTTATTTTTTGCTTTTATTGGATTTAACCTTTATCATGAAAAACATTTGAAATTAATTATCTCATAAGCAAACTAGCTCTGAAGCAATAAACTCCCTTGATTTATGCATCAGTTCATACATCAGCGTATCATTCTCCACAAATGAAACTGTTTTGCGATAATTGCTCACTAATTCCTCTAATTGCGGAGAGGTTTTCAAGGGGCGGCGAAATTCTAATGCCTGCGCCGCATTCAACAGCTCTATCGCCAGCACTTTTTCTACGTTATTGATTACAAGATAGGCTTTTGTGGCGGCATTGGCGCCCATACTTACATGGTCTTCCTGCCCTTGCGACGATTCGATGGAATCGGCAGAAGCAGGCATGCAAAACGTTTTGTTCTGGCTCACAATCGAAGCCGCCGTATATTGTGGAATCATAAAACCGGAATTGAGACCGGGGTTTTTTACAAGAAATGAGGGCAAACCTCGCTTGCCTGAAATAAGCTGATAGATGCGTCGCTCGGAAATATTAGCAAGTTCCGACATCGCTAACGTTAAAAAGTCGAGCACTAATGCCAACGGTTGCCCATGAAAATTGCCCGCCGATATAATCAAGTCTTCATCGGGGAAAATAGTGGGGTTGTCGGTAACCGAGTTAATCTCTGTTTCTACCACGCTTTTCACATAGTGGAGGCTGTCTTTCGTTGCGCCGTGCACTTGCGGGATGCAACGAAACGAATAGGGATCTTGCACATGTTCCTTTTTTATCGCTTGAATTTCAGAGTCTTCCAGAAACTCTGCAATGTTGGCGGCAGTAGCAAGTTGCCCAATGTGGGGGCGCACCAAATGCACCGACACATGGAACGGTTCCATGCGTCCTTGAAAAGCGTCTAACGAGAGCGCTGCAATCATATCTGCCCAGTAAGATAGCTTCTCTGATTTTAACACTAACCACGTTGAATATGCACTCATAAACTGTGTGCCGTTCAATAATGCCAACCCCTCTTTCGATTGTAAAGTGATGGGCTCCCAACCAAATTTAGCATTCACCGCTGCGGCTTTTTGCTTCTTCCCTTTGTAATACACTTCTCCCAAATTGAGCAAAGGCAGCGAAAGATGCGCTAAAGGCGCCAAGTCGCCGGAAGCACCCAATGAGCCCTGTTGATAAACAACAGGATAAATATCGTGGTTGAAAAATTCTATTAAACGTTCAATAGTAGCTACTTGCACGCCGGAATTGCCATACGACAAAGATTGAATTTTTAACAGCAACATCAGTTTCACAATCTCTTGCGGCACTTCATCCCCAAAACCGCAAGCGTGCGAAACCACCAGATTGCGTTGCAGTTGAGAAAGGTCCTCTTTTGAAATGCCGGTGTTACAGAGCGAACCAAAACCGGTGGTGATACCATACACCGGTGTGGTTTGGTGTTTCATCTTGTCATCCAAATAAGTACGGCATTTTTCCACCGCAGCCTTTGCTTCCTCAGAAAGTTCAAGTTTAATCTTTTTTTGAATGATTTTATGAACGGTTTGCAAATCTAACAATTCATTGGAGATACTGTGTTTTTTCATAACTATTTATTTTTTTGATATATACGTAATTCAAATTGGGGAGGTCAAAAGTATAATAAAAAATGTTTCTTTGCTCCTCATTTTTTTAATATGAAAAGACCTGTAATTCTGTTTGTTACTATATTAGTGTTATTCGTTGCCTGTAACGATTCCCATCATAAAAAAAATACTACCGTAACCAAAGTGGAACCTGTTGCGGTTCAAGCGCCTGACTTTAATGCCGATTCTGCATTTTATTTTGTGAAAGCACAAACCGATTTCGGTCCGCGTGTGCCCAACACTGAAGCCCATGCAAAATGCGCCCAGTTTTTACAGAAGCAATTAGAGCAATATTGCGATAAAGTAACTGTACAACACTTTGTTACCCATACTTACGATGGCATAAAGATTAACGGAAAGAACATCATCGGTTCTTTTTTTCCTGAAAAGGAGAGGCGGGTTTTGTTAGGTGCACACTGGGATTCGAGACCTTTTGCCGATCATGACCCTGACCCTGCAAACTGGAACACTCCCATTGACGGTGCCAACGACGGCGCCAGCGGCGTGGGCGTACTGCTGGAAATTGCCCGCCAGTTGAAAGAGAAAAATCCCACTATGGGCGTGGACATCATCTTTTTTGATGCGGAAGATTGGGGAACACCAAACAGCCAAAACATTGAAGGCGACTGGTGGTGTCTCGGCTCGCAACATTGGGCAAAAAATCCGCACGTTGCGCATTACAAGGCAGATTATGGTATTCTGCTGGATATGGTGGGCGCTTCGAATGCCAAATTCATGCAGGAGCAGCACTCTACGCAATTTGCTGCCAAAGTTGTGAACAAAGTGTGGGCAAAAGCCTATCAATTAGGATATAAAGATTATTTCCTGAATATTGGAAGCCACCCCATCATCGACGACCATTATTATGTGAACAAAATTGCCAAAATCCCAATGATCAACATCATCCACCAGGATAACAGCAGCAGCACAGGCTTCACCCCCACTTGGCACACGCTGCAAGACAACATTTCCAATATTGATAGGCACACGCTCTATGTGGTGGGAACAACGGTGATGGCAGTGCTTTATGAACCAATGTAGATCTGAAAATCTATACTTCAAAAGTGCTGAAAGCAATCAGGAAAATAAAAAGCCGCCCTTTCGAGCGGCTTTTCCCAATTTTAATATTAACCTATTTGCCAATGAACAAGCAAATAGATTGTTGTGATTAGATTACACCCTGGTCAATCATAGCATCGGCAACTTTGATGAAGCCGGCAACGTTGGCGCCTTTCACATAGTTGATGTACCCGTCTTTTTCTGTTCCATATTTCACACAATTTTCATGAATGCTGTTCATAATGGCTTTCAGTTTTTCATCTACTTCTTCGCGTGTCCATGATAATTTCATAGAGTTTTGCGTCATTTCAAGACCTGATGTAGCAACACCGCCGGCGTTAGCTGCTTTGCCCGGAGCATAAGCAATTTTCTTTTCGTGGAAATAGTTGATGGCTTCTGTAGTACAGCCCATATTAGAAGCCTCGGAGATATATTTACAACCATTGGCAACCAATATTTTAGCATCTTCAAAATTCAACTCGTTTTGGATAGCGCAAGGCAGGGCAACATCCACTTTGGCTTCCCAAGGTCTTTTGCCCGGGAAGAATTTAGCGTTAGGATATTTGGTAGCATAAGGCGCCACAACATTGTTACGGGTAGCCAAAAGTTCTGTCATATAAACAATTTTGTCTCCTGTAATACCATCTTCGTCAAGGATATAGCCATCCGGACCGGAGATAGTTACTACTTTTGCGCCCAATTCTTCGCATTTGAGGGCAGCGCCCCAAGCTACGTTACCAAAACCTGATAATGCCACTCTCTTGCCTTTGATGCTGTCGCCTTTTGCAGCTAACATACCCAATAAGAAATAGATAGCACCAAATCCGGTAGCTTCGGGACGGATTAGTGAGCCACCCCAATTCAAACCTTTTCCGGTAAGTACGCCCACATGCTCGTTACGAATTCTTTTGTATTGTCCAAACATGAAGCCCACTTCGCGAGCGCCCACGCCGATATCGCCGGCAGGAACGTCGGTTTCTGGTCCTATATATTTCTGAAGTTCAGTCATAAATGCTTGGCAGAAGCGCATCACTTCTCCTTCTGATTTTCCGGTTGGGTCGAAATCGGAGCCACCTTTACCGCCACCCATAGGAAGGGTAGTCAATGAGTTTTTGAAAGTCTGCTCAAAAGCCAAGAATTTCATGGTGTCTTGATTTACATTTTTGTGGAAACGGCAACCACCTTTGTAGGGTCCGATAGCCATGTTGTGTTGCACGCGGAATCCGCGATTTACATGGATTTTTCCATTGTCATCCACCCAGGTAACTTTGAATTGAACGATTCTTTCCGGTTCCAAAATTCTTTCTACGATAGCATATTTATCGTATTTAGGGTTAGCATTTACAAAGTCAACGATAGTTTCAAGAACTTCTTTCGCAGCTTGAATGTACAGAGGTTGAGCCGGATTTTTCTCTTCCAACTCGGCAATTAATTTGTGAAGATCCATAAAATGTTTTTTTTAAGGTTATTATTATAAAAAATAAGGGTTAAAAATTTGTCGCGAAAGTATCATTTTATTCGTTCGGAAAACGTGTTTAAAAATTTATTTTTGCAAATTCTCACTCACAATTTCCGCCACATCTTTCACCTGATTATCAACCCCATGCATCAGTGCTTTTTTGCACATGGGGCAGGCGGTGGCGATGATGTCTGGCTTCTTCCTCAAAAGGTTTTGCAGGGCGGCATCGCGAATTTTCTTTTGATCCTCTTTTTCAATGGCTGTGTTGCCCAAATTGAAGCCGCAGCAGAGGCTCTTATCTTTTTCATTTTTCAGAGAAACAAGTTTAACCGCCTTTTTCAGCACGTTGCGCGGGGCTTTGTAAACGCCGCAACCTCTACCCAACTCGCACGGGTCGTGGTAGGCTACCTTTAAATCCTGTTTTTCGATAGATATTTTTTTCTCTTTCAAACATTTATCAATATACTCGGTATGATGCATCACCGGAATATTGAGTTTATACTCTTTTTTAAACGATTGGTAACAAATGGGGCAGGAAGTTACCAACATCGTGGCATTCGATTCACGGATGAGGGCGGTGTTCTTTCTTCGCAAGTCGGTGGCTTGTTGCTCAAAGCCTTGCTGCAACAGCGGACGACCGCAGCAGATCGTTTTTTCGGCATCTATATGCCAATATTTTTGTCCTGCTGCTTCAAAAATATGGTACATCGCCTGGGCAATTCCTGGGGTTAGGTGCGACATGCATCCAGAGTAGTAGGCAACTCTTCCAATGGCGTTAAAAGGCTGAATGTCATCCACATATTTATAGTTTCCTGCGGTATCCAACTCTTTCTTGTAGCGCGTTTGCCTGCGAATTTTGGTAAGTTCAAGCCCCACGGGGCAGTCTACCACGCAGCGGTCGCACATTAAACAATTGTTGGCAATCTCTTCCTTCAACCGTTTGTAGCGAATTTCGCGAAGCAAATATACAGATTGCACATCAGTAATATTCAGCTCTTTAAACAATGGGCAGTTGTCAATACAGATTCCGCAACGGGAGCAGGCGCTCAACTCAAACTTCGTAAAACCGGTGGGTTTGTTATCCTCCTTAATACCTAAGCGCCTGAAATAGATTAAAAACGGCTCGGTGAGGATGTGCATGTAGCGCGAAAAGGGCATGGCCGTAAAGAAGATGCCGAGCGCCAACGAATAAAACAGCCACCATGTGGTTTCAAAGTACCAAAATGCGTTTTGGCTTACAATCGGGAAAATGTTTCTAATCAATTCTCCCAGTGATTGGGTAAGGAATCCGCCGTTATGGTACCGATTTGCGGTAACACTTTCGGCAATAAGTCTCAGCGGAAAAATCAGCCAAAGTGAAATCATGGTAAACTTATCGAAAAGCACGTGTTTGGTAGCTTTTTTCATGCCCACCACTTGAGAATAGATGCGCTTGCTCATCGCAAGCAACAATCCCGACAAGACAAAACAGAGCAGCAAGTCCATGAGAAAGTTAAAAAACAGTTCTCCTTGAAAATGAGGTAATTCTTTACCAAAATACTTAAAAAAGATCGGCACCCAAAGTGGGTGGCTTCCAGCAATAGCAGTGCTTGCTTCTATGGCGCCCACCACTATCAGCAAAAACCAACCCAAAGCGATGCTGGTGTGCATATAACCCAATACAAAGCTACGTTTAAACACTTTACGATGAAAGAGAACTTCAAAAACAACTTCCCAAATGGCAGGGATAAATTTCCACGACAGGATGTTTTTGCGCAGGAGGGTCCGCTGCAAACGGTCGAACTGGCGCACCCATCTTACCCATTTAAAGACACATATTCCAAACAGGAGCAAAACACCAACAGTAAACGGAATAACAAAAGGGTTAAAATATTGCGTCATAGCATTATAGTTCTTTTTCTTTTAGAATTTTACGTAAGTTCACCACGAGTGCACGCAGATTTACGCCACGCGGACATACCAGTGTGCATTTTCCGCACAACATGCAGGGCTTGAGCATTTCCGCCAATTCGTCGTGCAATCCGGCGCTAAATTTTGTATGAATTTTGCGAATGTTAAAATCTGTGAATTGCGCCGCTGAACAGGTTGCTGTGCAAGAACCGCAACGGATGCAACTCTGAAATGAGGGCACCACTTTTTCCAACTCTTTTAAAGGGGCGCGGTCAACATCTAAATTTATAGTACGTCCCTTATTTATTTGATATCCAAAATCGATCATGAATTATAATTGTTTTTCTTGCCTTAAAACTGTTTCATTAAACCAATCGAAAAAAACTCTGGACAATCCTCTTTTATACACTTTTCTGAAAATGTAGTTGTCGGCTTTTTTGTTTCTTTCAATCTTTTCCGGATGTTGAAGCGGCAGGATGGGCGCTGATTCTTTCATCAGTTTCCTAACACGGCGACGTCTTTTTTTGAAGCCTACATTCGTAACAAGATTCACATTGGGAGAGATGCACAAGCCATTGTGCGCCCAAATATGAAAATTATATTGATATTCCCAATAATCTAAATTATATTTGCTCAACTTGTTATAAATATTATGGCAAAATATTTTTTCCAAAGGATTGTTCACATATTTATTAACCATCCTGTTAAAAAATTTATCGGAATTTTTCTTTATTTCTAAATTAAATCCTTGCCAAGCCCTGCGCCAAGTAGCAAAGCCCCAAATAAATGAATACGCCGTATAATGATAAGAGTCTTTGAGATATTTCTTCTTTCTCTTCAAATAGTTGGCGCCAATGTGCATGATTTGGGGTACATTGCGGTATTTTTCCAGCAGTTCTTCACAATAATGAAAAAAATCAATATTGGGTAAAGTATCATCAAACAAGATAATTCCTTCTTCTTCATGCTCAAACATCCATGAGATGGCTTTGTGCACATTCTTCGATTTTCCAAGATGCTCATCATGAAACAAATATTTTGTTTCACATTGCCATTCGGGCATCACAACGGAGCGTGCTTTCAAACAGGTTTGGTAGTCAATAGGAATAGTCCTATTAGCGCCGTCAGCCGCAACATAAAGTTTTTCAGGTTTTATTTTTTTTATGATTTGAAACAAATTATGTGTTTCCTCAACCCGATTATACAATATAAGTAATACAGGAGTTTTAAACATAATGCCGTTTTTTAGTTGGCGAAAATAGAAAAATTAAGAGATTGGGGCTCTTGTAAATTCTTTTTTGAAACTTTGATTTTTCCTAAAAGCAGAAGCCCAATAAAACTTTTCAGGAAAAACTTCAAAAAGTTGGCGTGAAGATAATTATTTTATCGAATGTCAAATGGTTAATTTTTAAGACTGCGCGTGTTGCTCAGCGCCTCAAAGCATGCAGCATGCAATTTGATAAAGCTGAAGAGTCTGATTTGCTTTAGCCGTCCTATGCTTTGAATTATGTGAATGGCAGGTTTGAGAAACCGCCCAAAATGGAAAATGTTATCATCATTACAAAATAGTAGACTCAACACCAATACTGCTGAATTGGTGCGGGTGGTGATAGAAGAAAATTTGGTTTGATTTCTCTCTTCATCAAATCCCTTTCCGTCTCTTTCGCCAAGCCCCAAAATGCGCAAAACTTGCATACAGCACAGGAATCAATATCAAGGTAATTAGAGTTGAAAAGCTCATGCCCCAAGCTACGGTGGTACCGAGCGAATTCCACATTTCTGCGCCTTCGCCGCGTCCGAGAGCTAACGGCAAGATACCGAATATGGTGGTTAAGGAGGTCATTAAGATGGGGCGCAAACGTGAGCGTCCGGCAGCCACCACCGCCTCGTTGATGTTCATCCCGCGTTCGCGACACAAAATGGTGTAGTCAATGAGCACAATGCCGTTTTTCACCACAATGCCAATCAGCAGCAATACCCCCACTAACGCCATGAGCCCGAGAGCCGTATGGGTAATACCCAATCCGATGAAAACGCCTGTAAAGGCAAACGGAATGGAAAACATAATTACAAACGGATAGGTAAACGACTCAAATTGAGAAGCCATTACGATATAAACCAATATGATGATGAGCCCCATCAGCATGAAAAGATCGCCAAAGGCTTCTTGTTGATCTTTGTAAGTTCCTGCTAATGTGGTACTCACACCTTGTGGGGTGTCTATTTTTTCCAAAACCTCTATAGTGGCGTCGGCAATTTCGCTCAAGGCGGCGCCCTTGCCCACAATGCCCACTACTTTCACCACACGTTCGCGGTCTTTGCGTTCAATGGTGGGGGGCGTAAGTCGTTCCACTACATTGCCCAACTCACGGACTTTTATGCCACTGCCCATTGGATTGTAAACCGTAATATCTTCAATGGCATCTAAATTTTGGCGGAATTGCGGTGCGTAACGCACTCTGATATAATACTCATCGCCATCTTCACGGTAGAAAGAAGCGATAGAACCGCTAAAGCGGTTTTGAATGTAAGTGGATGCCGTTGCCAAGTTCAATCCGTTCTCTGCCAACTTCCTCCTGTCGAAATCCACCTGGATTTCGGGGGCATACTCCGAGCGACTGATATTCACTTGGGTACATCCTTTAATATCTCGCATTTTAGCAGCAACTTCGGCAGCATACTTGTCGGTAACATCAAAATCGTTGCCGTAAACCTCCACTGTAATATTACTTTGTCCGCCCATCATACCGCCTCCTGTACTCACCTCGTAGGTGTTAATTTCAGGATATTGCTTTAATTTCTCTCTAATGCCATCTGCAATTTCCGCCAGCCCTCGTTTTCGCTCTGTTTTCTTTAATAGTCTCACATTCATTGAGATAATATGTGAACCATTATCTTGAAATCTTCCCCATGTATTATTTTCATCGGGTTGTCCTACCGAAAAATTAACCCGTGTAATTTCAGGATATGTTTTCCGAAGTTCATCTTGAAACTCATGGGCAAATGTGCGGCATGTTTCCATGCGGGTACCAATGGGAAATTTCATCTTAACGCTCACTTGCGCATTATCCTGCACAGGGAAGAATTCTGTAGGAATTATTTTTAGTAAAGGCAATAGCAGCGAAGAAAGAAAAATCAATAATGCCATAACGATTACTGCCAATTTGTGATGCACCGCCCAGTTGAGCAATCTACCGTAGGCGATATCCAATTTCTTCAATGCTCTTTCAATGGGAGCATAGAAAATCATAAACACTCTTCCGCGTTGTGCGTTGGGTTTTAGCATAAATGCCGCCATCATGGGCGTTAAGGTTAACGCTGCAATGGTGGAAACAACCGTTACAATACAAATAATCCAGCCCAATTGGCGGAACAATAAACCTGCCATATTTTGAAGCATCGTCAGAGGCAAAAACACCGCCAAGAGAACTAAAGTAGAAGCGATTACAGACAAAGAGACCTCGCTGGTGGCAAAAACTGCCGCCGACTTCGGTTTACTTCCTCTATCAATGTGTGTACTAATATTTTCCAACACCACAATTGCATCATCCACCACCATACCAATAGCAATACTTAAAGAAGCCATGGAAACGATGTTAATGGTATTTCCCGTGATCAACAAATAGATAAAAGAGGCGATGAGCGAAACAGGAATGGTGATAGCGATAATAAAGGTGGCGCGCCACCTTCCCAAAAACAGCAAGATAATGAATACCACAATGATTAAGATTACGATGATGGCTTCCTGTAAGCTGGCGATCGTGTTTGTAATACTTTCCGAGGTGTCGAAAATGGTAGCGATTTTAATGTCTGGGGGTAGCGTTTTCTGTATATCAACCAATAGGGCGTTGATTTTCTTGATTACCTTCACCGAGTTGGCGCCCGACTGTTTTTGAATGACAATGGAAGCGCCTTGCGTGCCGTTGGTATAAACCTCCTGCAGGCGTTCCTGAATGGTGTCTGCCACCACTGCCACATCGCGCAGAGACACGTTGCGGTTGTTGAAACTGCCCACCACAATATCGTTCATTAGCGCCACATCTTCAAATTCGCCTTGCACACGC
Source organism: Lentimicrobiaceae bacterium (assembly GCA_009787675.1). Taxonomy (GTDB): domain Bacteria; phylum Bacteroidota; class Bacteroidia; order Bacteroidales; family WCHB1-69; genus WRNX01. The sequence goes on along the minus strand of WQSU01000002.1, from coordinate 10,508 downwards.
ATGGAGTAGGTGTGCGAACCCACATCCATTGATCCGAGCGGCAAGTTCAGGTTTTCCATGCGAATGACTTGCGTAATTTGTTCAATGGTTAACCCGTAAGATTCTAATTTATAGGGATCACAGTAAATGTTAATCTCCCGTTGGGGCGCTCCTGAAATAGAAACCGTGCCCACTCCGTTAATTCGGCTCACCGGCGACGCCACCTTGTCATCTAAAATCTTATACAGCGCATTGGTACTCTCCTTACTTTCCACCGCAAGCATCAAAATGGGAATATCTTCCGTGCTGAATTTAAAGATAAAAGGTTTTTGAACATTGTCGGGCAACATGGGCGTAACCATATCCAACTTGTCCCGAACATTGTTGGTGGCTTCATCAATATCAATTCCATAATCAAATTCAAGAATGAGGATAGAATAATTTTCACGCGAGTTGGAGGAGATGTGTTTCAAGTCGCTCACTGTGGTGAGCACATTCTCAAGCGGTTTGGTAACGTTGTTCTCAATGTCGGAAGGGTTTGCGCCGTTGTAGGAAGCAAAAACGATGATGGTGTTGCTGCCCAAATCAGGCAAGAAGTCAATTGCCAATTTGAATAGAGAATAGATACCGATGATGGCGATTGCCACATACACTAATGCCGTCGTAATAGGATGTTTTACTGATGTTGAGTAGATGCTCATACTGTTTTTTATGTTAAAAATAAAGTCGGCGAAAATATATTTATTTTTGATTTTTTCTCAAATTTTGTATCTTTTACAAAAAAGTGTGAAAATGTTATCACGAAAGGGTATTTGTGCCTCTCAAACTTTTTCATAACCTTTTACAAACCTCTCTATTTCGACACTTCTAAGAAGCAATATTTAGAACATTATAAAAATAAGGCATTTGCGCTTTCTTCATCCCTTGTTTTGGGGACACATTGTCTAAATCAGGGCATAGCTGAAGAAGGAATAGATGTATGCTTGGAAACAGATGTAGTTGTTGGGGAAACCCCGATAGATCTGTTTGCTGAGGTTCCAATAGAAATTGCAGATATTGATGCGTTGATGAAATAAAAGTGTCAGTCTTTGACTGACACTTTACTAAAATTTTCTCTTATTCGGCTATTACCTCTAAATTAACGGTAACTTTCACATCTTTAATGATATTGATCGTTGCTGTGTAATTACCCAACTCTTTAATATGTTCGGCGGGGAGGATAATTTTTCTACGGTCAATATCCAAATCGTGTTGTTCTTTTAAAGCTTGAGCCACAGCGATAGTATTTACTGATCCGAAGATCGTTCCTTTTTCCGATGCTTTTTGTGCTATTTTCAATGTTAGCCCTTCAATTTTACCAGCTAAAAATTCAGCTTCTTTGCGAATTTTATCAGCTTTGAATGCGCGTTGTTTGATGGTTTCGGCTAACATCTTTTTGTTGGGAGTGTTTGCCGGAATAGCTAATCCTTGTGGGAGCAAATAGTTTCTTGCATAGCCGTCTTTTACCTTTACGATTTCATCGGCGTATCCCAATTTTTCTACATCTTGTTTTAAAATAACTTCCATAGTATTGCCCTCCTTATTGGTTAGTTTTTAAATTATCGGCTACGAAAGGAAGTAGCGCCAGGTGTCTTGCACGTTTCACGGCTTGTGCTACTTTCTTTTGAAATTTCAAAGAAGTTCCTGTTAAACGTCTTGGCAATATTCTGCCTTGTTCGTTAACAAATCTTTTTAAAAATTCGCCATCTTTATAATCAATAAATTTGATACCGCTTTTTTTAAAGCGACAATATTTCTTCGTTTTGAAATCCACCGCAATGGGTGTCAAGTATTTAATATCGTTTTGTGCCATAATGTTATTCCTCCTTATTATCTATATTTTGTTCATACATTTGTTCTTCAATAGGATCTTCAACTATATCATATTTTACTTCAGGTCTGGGTTCGCGCTTAACTTCAAAAGTTGTTTCGGGTTTAGTTTCCTTTTTCTGACCGAAGCCATGTGTGCGTCTTTTTTCAGCGTATGCGATGGCGTCTTTGTCGAGGGTAACAGATAGATAGCGCATAATCCTTTCATCGCGGCGGTATTGCAATTCCAGTTCCGCAACTACGTGAGGTTCAGCTTTAAATTCAAATAGGTGATAAAATCCTGTGGATTTTTTTTGGATTTGGTACTCAAGCCTCTTGAGTCCCCAATTCTCTTGATGAACGATCTCCGCACCTTTTTCACAGAGGATGTTCTCAAACTTTTTTACCGTTTCCTTCATCTGATCATCAGACAAAACGGGCGTCATAATGAAAACGGTTTCATAATGTTTTAACATACTGTTTTGATTTTTAGTTAATAATTACCTCCCAAAATGGGGCGACAAAAATATAAAAAAAATGATATGAAAAAATAATGTTTGGTGTAATCTTCAACAGTCGCTATTGCCGAAGCAAACTTGATTTTTTTACATGTTCTTGAATTTCTTAAAAAAAAATGTTTTTTTGCATTAGTAAAAAAAGAAACAACATATTATAAAAACTACCTATGCTCATCCGAAAAGCCAACCCCAAAGACGCAGAAATCATTGCCTCCTATATCTTGTTAGCAATGAAAGAGATTGCTTATCAGTTTATTGGAGAAAAATCATGGGAAAAAGCAAAACAATTCTTGATAAATCTTATCTGTAAGCAGAAAAATCAATATTCGTATGAAAACTGTTGGATTATTGAACTCGAAAACGAAATTGTAGCAGTTGCAGTGGTGTACAACGGCGCGCAATTACAAGCCCTAAGAGAACCGGTTGCCCAAGAAATAAAAATGATGTTTAACAGAGATTTTAACCCTGAAAATGAAACGGAAGCCGGAGAATTTTATATCGACAGTATTGCTGTAAGTCCGCAGCGCCAAGGAAAAGGGTTAGGTGCAAAATTGCTCCAATTCTTAATAGATGAATATGTTGTGAAAATGAACGGAACGCTGGGCTTGCTTGTGGAGAAAGAGAATCATAATGCAAAAAAGTTGTACTTAAAATTGGGGTTTAAAGTTGTGGGAGAGAAAATGCTGGCAGGGAAACAGATGGAACATTTGCAAGTTTAAGAAACATACTTTCACCCAAAAATCATAATTATCATCAAACGATATAACAATGACAATAAACATTTTTTACTTCAACCAAAGGCATTAATCATTAATCACTAATCACTAAAATATGTTCACCCTGTACAAAGCCTCAGCCGGTTCCGGAAAAACATCACGCTTAGTGGTGGAATACTTGTCGTTGTGCTTGCCGCAGCCGGAGAAGTTTAGCCATGTACTTGCCATCACGTTTACTAACAATGCTACGGCAGAGATGAAATCGCGGATCGTGGAAACACTTGTGCAGTTTGCTTTTGAAACACAAATGATATCCACATCGCCGGTTTTTCATACTTATAATCAAATTGTTGCAAAAATTGCTCAGCCATTACCCGAAAATGAACAGTTTGCTTTTGTAAAAAAACAATCGAAGATTTTATTAGAGAAGATTTTATATGAATATGACAGGTTCTCGGTCAGCACCATCGACAGCTTTTTTCAACGCATTTTACGCGCTTTTGCATTAGAGTTTGGACTGAACACACAGTTTAATCTGGAAATTGAAACGGAAGACTTTTTTAAGGAAACAGTTACCGTTTTAATCAACAGAATTTCTAAAAATAATACGCAACTTACTGAACGAGTGTTGGATTTAGTTAAAAATTTAATGCTGGATAAAGGCAAATGGAAAATTGAACGGGAGATTCTTAAATTGTTAAAATTTAGCATGGAAGAGGAGGTTTATCTTCCTTTAAAAAAACTTCAAGAATCTGAAAATAAAAACTTTGAACAAGCGAAAGAAAAGATGAATGAAGAGATCTTTCGCTTGAAAACTCTCAAAAAAAACTTTACCACCAAAGAAGAAAAAAAATCGGAAGAATACTTGGGTATTGAAGAACAACTTACAACCTGTGAGTTTTTTAAAAGAAATCTGTTTCAGTTGGCATTGTTGTTTGATATAAAGATGATTATGGATGAAATTAAAGCACAAGACAACCGCTTTTTCCTTTCAGACACCAACGCTTTAATCAACGAAAAAATTAGCCACGAAGATGATGTTCCTTTTATTTATGAAAAGATTGGAAATCAATACGCCTACTTTTTTATTGATGAATTTCAAGATACTTCCAAATTGCAGTGGGAGAATATGTTGCCGCTTATTAAAAATGCCTTGTCCGGAAATAACAGATTCAACGAACAGGGCAAAGTGTTTCTTTTTGGCGATGTGAAACAGGCAATTTACCGCTTTCGCAATGGCGATGCGGATATTTTACAACAACTTTCTAAAATTGAAGAATATAGAGACACCGTACTGCCTTATGCAGAGCAGGATAAAGATTACCGCGTAGAGTTGTTAGACACCAACTATCGTTCCTCAAAAAAAGTGGTAGATTTTAATAATGAGTTTTTTAACTATTTAACGGAAACCGGCGCGCCATTTCAAAATGCGAAAGATTTTTATGAAGATGTGAAGCAGCATTGTAAACCCACCGCCGAGGAGGGGATCGTAACCGTATGTTTTCAAGAGGAGGAAGATGAGCGCAAGTTTGCGGAATATATGCCGGAACACGTTTTGGAAACAATTTTAGATGCCCTGCAGCGTGGCTATAGCTGCAAGGATATTGCTATATTGGTGGGCAGCAACGATTTGGCAAGCAATTTGGGCGCTTTCTTAATGACTAACAACATTCCGATTATTTCCGTACAATCATTGCAACTGTCAGCATCACCAGAAATTAACGCGGTGATCGCCACTTTGCAATATTTGACTTCGGAAGAAGATAAGTTGGCTAAACTATCTATTGTTCACTATCTCGCGAAGAAAAATAATCTTTTGTTGGAAGAACAGATTCAATATGTAGAAAACAACGCGTTGTTTCAGAAATTTTTAACAAGTTTTAACATTACAATTGACCGAAACAAGTTGACCTCTTTTCCTTTGTTTACATTAATTAATGAAATCTTTAGAATCTATTCTTTTTCTGCAAGTAATCCATTTTTAATGAGACTGTTGGATGAATCCGACAATCTCGCGCTGCAACACAACGGCGCTCTTTCCTCCTTTTTAACTTGGTGGGAAGAAAAAGGGCAAAGCATTGCACTTTCTACCCCGCAGGGCATTGACGCCGTTACGGTTTCTACCATCCACAAATCCAAAGGCTTAGAGTATCCTGTTGTGGTTTTTCCATACAGTCGGTACTCCAATTTCACCACCAAAAGCAACATCCTCCTCCACGACGAGGCGCACACCACCGGCTTGGAATACGATTGGGTTACCCTCACAAAAAAGGAAACCCCAGAGCGCTATCAATATAAATATGAAGAAGAATCGAAAAAAACGCTCATCGACAAATTAAACGCTTTGTATGTTGCCCACACGCGCGCCGGCAAGGAGCTGCACATCATCACAGAGAAGAAGGAGGCAAAGGGGGGGAATTATGCAAAGTATTTGGCGGGGTTCGTTGAAGGGAGAATGCAGCATGCAGAATGCAGAAGGGAGAAAGCAGAAGGGAGAAAAGATGAGGTGATGAGGCGATTAGATGATGACGCGAATTGTTACCTCTCACCTCTCACCTCTCATTCCTCACCTCACATTCCTCACTCCTCATTCCTCACCTCTTATTCCTCACCTCTTTCAGCTCAGTATGGCATCACCATCCACAACTTTCTTTCTTCTTTAAGTTCGTTTCCTCAGAATGGGGAGGAAATAGAAATGGCGCTACGGGATGTGGAGGAAGTTTTCAGGGAAGATTTGGCGATATTTTTCAATAAAATATTGGAAGACAAAGTGATTGCACCATGTTTTGCGCCGGAGGTTAAGGTGTTGAATGAAACTTCTATTTTGTTTCCTGATGGGAATTTGTTACGTCCGGACAGGGTGGTGTTTTTGGAAGACAAAGTAGTGGTAATTGACTATAAAACAGGAGAGCCGCATGCTTCGCATAAAGAGCAGGTGGACCAATATGGCGAAGCGATTCGCAAGATGGGGCATGAAAATGTGGAAGGGCATATTTTATATATTTGATATTTCATATTTTTGCTGCCAATATTAATCAAAAAATCATACATGATAAATGATTTAATTATTTCTATAAAAGCGTTTTAGCTTTTAGCTTGTACCTGCAAACTACCACTTTTCAGTATACAACAAGGGTTTTAAGTTCAAAATGCCGTGTTTCGGCGTGATAACTTTTATTCTGTTGTATGGGTATGTGGTAGTACCTCAGGTGCGAATAGACCAAGTTTTCACGCTTTTTATTCCAATCAAAAACGAAACATATTATGAAAAAAGAACATCAATGCATCGGAGACTTAATAAAAGAAAAATTAATGGAACAAGGGCGTTCTGTGAGGTGGTTAGCGATAAAAATTGGCTATACCCCCAGCAACATTTACAAAACGTTAAAATATGAGTATATTCATTCAGAATTGATTGTTCGTATTTCTAACGTATTAGAATACAATTTCTTTACATACTATTCCGATAGATTAAATTTAGATAAAAGTGAAACAATGGGGGGTTGATTGTGGAAAATTTTTCTACAAAAAGTGGTAAAATTTTTCCATAAAATCTCAAAGAATTGAGAGATATTCCTTTTACCTTTGTGGCATTGTTTAACCAAAAATTCTCTATATGAAACAAGCCACTATTTTTTTCCTTTTCGCCCTTCCTTTTTTGTGCATGGCGCAAACCGGCTTATCCCGCAATTATGAATACGATGCGGCAGGCAACCGAACCCTTTGTAAAGTACTTGAAGTACACAAATCCCCGCCCGCCCCACCCGATTCTTCCGGCTATTTTACACCGGAACCTTTAGAAACAGAATATTTCGTAGAAACCATTGCCCAAACAGAAATAAAGATCTACCCCAACCCCACCACCGAGCAAGTAACCTTAGAAATAGCCGGCTGGGAGGCTCTGCAAAACGGCAACTTTAAACTCTTTTCCCTCACCGGACAGCTGCTGCAAGACCATCCGGTCTATTCCTTCACCACCACCATTTCTTTGGCAACCCTTCCACGAGGCGCCTACATTCTGAAGGTACATATTAATGGTAAAACAGAGAACTGGAAAATAATAAAGAATTAATGGTTAATTTCTTACACCCTTACACCTATCCACCTATCTACCTATCCACCTATCCACCTATCCACCTATCCACCTATCCACCTATCCACCCTTACACCCTTACACCCTTACACCTTTACACCTATCCACCTATCCACCCTTACACCATAAAAAATAAACCCAAATGACCACAATAATAAAAAAAATTACCTTCTTTTGTGCCTTTATAATGTGGCACATGTTTTTAGCAACTATTAATCTGCTTCAAGCGCAAAATACCAACCTTCCCGTAGGCGCCATTCCGGGCGCAGTTGATGTTTCGCCGATGGGCGCTGCAACTTATACCATACCCATTGAGGTAGTGCCGGGCACACAGGGCATGCAGCCCAACCTTTCTATTCAATACAACAGCTTTGGCGGCATGGGACTGCTGGGCATGAAATGGAACTTGACGGGGCTGAGTGCAATAACGAGATGCGGGCAGACGCCCTATTATGATGATGGTAATATTACGGCTGTACAGTTAAACAGTAATGATCGCTTTGCATTAGATGGCAATCGATTAGTGGCAACGAGTGGAGGTTATGGCAATGTTGGAACTATTTATGCCACTGAAATGGAAGATTTCTCACGTTTGGTTTCTTATGAAGGATACACAGGAACTCCCGATTATTTTAAAGCATATACTGATGACGGAATGATAGTGGAATATGGATATCCAGACTCTGCCAAACATAGAATGGATTGTAACTATAATAATAATCAATATTACGATAAGAACATTCTTACTTGGTGGGTAAACAAAATAACTGATGTCAATGGTAATTTTATGACATTCCATTACGAAAAGGCGCTCCAACAACATTATGGATACGATCAAGAAGTTTTGATTAGTGAAATTCATTATACAGGCAATCAGGAAGGAGGTATCCATCCTTTTGCTAAGGTAAAATTCGATTATATCACAAATCCCCTAAGCCAGAATATATCTTTTTTACAAAGTTGGCAATTTACGCAATCAAAACTGCTTAAAACTATTACCGTCAGCTATAAAGATACCATTGTACGCAAATATGAATTCGATTATAATCTTACGGAATCTGGAGCGCATACAGCACATCTAAAAAAGATTGTTCTATCAGAATATGGCAAGACCGGAGAAGAACAACTTATACCAACGATAATTACGTGGGGGGAACAAAACAATAATTTGGAAAATCCTATAATTACCCTGTCTGGCTTGCCCCATGAACACTTTATTACAGGAGACTTTAATGGAGATGGATACACTGATTTTGTTGTTTATGGTAAAGGAAACCAGAACAAGGATTGGCAGTTCTATTTCTTTTCGCCAACAGAGCATATATTTTATCCGTCCACGCAAGGCACAACCAATTATCCCTTGTATTTTGATGTGTATATTCTTGAAGGAGTACAAAGATATTTATTCTATGCTGCAGATGTTAATGGAGATGGTTGCGATGAGTTGATTATTGAAGAGTTGAATATAAATTTATTATCCTATAATTGGTCAGCAGAAGTAAAGATACTATCCATAAAGAATGGTGTAAAACAAGAAATTGGAAGTGAAAGTTTTGCCTGTCGTCCACAGATATTATTTGGAGATTTTGATGGAGATGGGTTTATAGATATTTTATTTGTAAAAAATGATTTAACAAACCCTATTCATTTTTACAGCAAGTCAGGATTAGTTTGGAACAGTACCTTTCCCAAAACGGGTATTCCTACCGTTACAGCAGGAGAATTTGATGGAGATGGTAAAACAGATATTGTATTACATTATCCTGATAGTACGCTTTACTTTTATTTTTATGATGTAACACAGAAAAAATTTATTTGGAATATGGATTATTATTACAGCATGATTGAGACCTTACCCTTCTCTAACAACCACAGAATTTATACAGGAGATTTTAATGGGGATGGCATAACAGATATTTTGTCTTTTAAAAATAATAGTGTTCCTCAATTGTATTTTATTGGATCATTTAACGTTGTAAATATCCCTGCGCTTAGGCCCGGATGTGCTATGTCAACCCTTACTTCGGAATTGGATTGCAAAATATTAATAGCCGACCTAAATGGTGATGGAAAAGACGACATCATTCAAATGACTCAAGATATGATTTTTATTCCGGGACAGGAGAGTATATTGTTGGAAATTTTTTATTCGAAAGGTTACATTAACGGAAGCTACCAATATGACTTTCGCGAAGTAATTTTAGAAATAGAATGCTTTCCCAAATCGAATATCAATATTGCCGATTTTAACAACGATGGAATACTGGAGTTAATCATTAAAGATGTTTCAACCCATGAACAAAAGGTTGTTTCTTTACATCAAAATAAACAGTATGAATTTGCTACAGCTATTACCGATGGAATAGGGAAGGCTATACAACTGAAATATACGCCAAAATATTTTGTTGCGCAAAGTTTACACTTCCTTTCTTTAGGTAATTATGTTTTGGCTTATAAAAAATATTTTCTTCCTGTTATCGATTCTCTATGGGTATCTAATGGGATAGGGAATGCCTTTAATACATGGCAATATGAATATGAAAATCCTACATTTAGTTTGCTCAGAAAAAATTTTTTAGGATTTAAAAAGTTTATTTGCAAGAATAGTCAAACTCTTGAAAAAGAATCACGTTCTTTCGAGTTTTATGATTATATAAATTGTGTTTCTGTTTCCAAAAAACAGTTCTTAGTCCCTTCAAAACAAGTCGTTTATATCAATGCTCTCATAGTAAGTGAAAAGAATTTTACCTATAAATTACATCATTTACCACACGATCGTTCTGTTCCTTTCGACAGTATTGTAGTAGAAAAGAATATACTTTCTGATACCAAAAAAGTAACTACCAATATTTTAAATCCTGCAGGGCGAATAACATCAAACAATACCCAAACTTATAGCGGGAGCAATGCAAGCAATTGGATGCATTGGCAAACCACTACCTATTCTTACGACTCCATTTCGTTCACTCTTCATCAGAAAAAAGCCCTCCCTGCCCAAATTATCACCAAACAACAATACGAGAATAGCAATATTGTGCTTGCTGATACGCTTATTTACGGTTACTATCCTGCCAACAGTTCCAACAAAGGGCGTTTGCATTGGGAGCGCAAAAGCAACAGCGATGGCGCCATGACCACCACGTATGAAAATTATACCGCTACAGGGTTATACGGCAAGAAGACCGTTTCGGCAGGAAGCCTCTCACGCGCTGAAACCTATACCTACGATGCCACCCAACGCTTTGTAACGAAAATTAAAAATCCGATTGGACATGAAGCAAAATTTACTTACGATGCCAAAACCGGAAACAAACTCTCGGAAACCGACGCCAACGGCTTAACAACTACTTATAC
>WQSU01000001.1 GCA_009787675.1 Lentimicrobiaceae bacterium | reverse complement strand
TTATCTTCAGTAATGGCAAAAGGAATTTTGTGTTTTTTTTATGATATTTGTCTTGAGGCAGAAGGCGGTGATGAGGTGATTAGAGGATTATATGATGAGACTATGAGACGATTAGATGATGAGACGATAAAACTCACCTCTCATCAACATCACGCACCTGCCCGCAGGTTTGTACTTTGTAAAAATAACTAACGAGCTTGGGAATGTGGTAAAGAAAGTGGTGAAGCAATAAAAATTCTATTAACCCTAATATAAAAAAAATCACATATTTATAAACCCCAAAACAATGTCAAAAAAAGAAAACTCCATTTGGCAACTCATCACGGCGCTTACGAGCATAACCGTGGTGGCAACGATTGCACTCTCTTGCGTTTATTTAGCTACAAAAGAGCCAATTAAACAAATTAAAATTGCTAAAGACAATGCCGCAAAGGTCATGGTTTTGCCAGGTTTTGACCCCGCTTCAGGGGTTTTTGTACAGACAAAAGCCTTGCCTGAGGGATTGAAAGACTCATTAACCGTTACGCTGGCTTACATGAACAATCAACTGTTTGGAGCGGCAGTAGCCACCCACACCAACATTGCCTTTAGCGGTCGCTTTGATATTATGGTAGGCTTTGACCATGAGGGTAATATCTTGAATACCGAAGTACTTGGGCATCAAGAAACGCCCGGATTGGGTGATAAGATTGATAAAAAGAAAGACAAATTCCCCTTGCAGTTTGCCGGAAGAACGCCGAAAGAGAAGCCGCTTTCTGTAAGAAAAGATGGCGGGGATATTGATGCTATTACGGCAGCTACCATTTCATCCCGCGCCTTCTGCAATGCCGTGAATTATGCCTATCAAGCCTATCAAATGGTGTTGCAAGATGCTGAAATTATTAACAATAACAATATAACAGAAAAGGAAGAAAATCATGAATAAAGTTGAACTCATTACCCGCGGACTTATTAAAGAAAACCCCACCTTAATTATGGTGCTGGGGCTTTGTCCTTCCCTCGCAGTTACCACCTCTGCCATTAATGGTATTGGCATGGGGCTTGCCACAACCTTTGTACTTATGTGTTCCAACACATTAATTTCCATGCTTAGAAAAGTGATTCCCAACAAAGTGCGTATCCCCATTTTTGTGGTAGTATTTGCTGCTTTCGTTTCCATGATTGATTTGGTAATGCAAGCCTATATTCCGGCGCTTTCAGCAAGTTTGGGGCTGTTCATCCCCTTGATTGCCGTAAACTGCATTGTGTTTGCCCGCGCTGAGTCTTTTGCCATCAAAAACAAAATCTTTGATTCTGCTCTTGATGGACTGGGCATGGGACTCGGCTTCACCTTGGCGCTATTCCTCATCGGTTCCGTGCGTGAAATTTTGGGCAACGGCTCCATCTTCGATTACAGGTTTATGGAAAACAGTGAAATCCTTGTTTTTGTGCTGGCGCCCGGCGCCTTCTTTGTCATGGGGTTTATCATTGCTACCATTCGATTCTTTCAAGCAAAAAAAAATTAAGAATTAACAATTAAGAAATTATATTACACCTATAAACCTTTACACCTATACACCTTTAAATCAAAAACATATATGGAATACTACATTTTAATGATCCTCGGAGCGGTGTTGGTAAACAACATTATTTTAGCTCAATTTCTTGGAATTTGCCCATTTATGGGAGTTTCGGGTAAAATGTCCACAGCAGTAGGAATGGGCGCTGCCCTGCTTTTTGTAATGACCTTGTCCACAATGGTTACTACGCTCGTTTACAACTACGTGCTTGTGCCACTTGAGCTGGTATATTTGCAAACCGTCATCTTCATTCTTATTATCGCTGCATTGGTGCAGGCGTTGGAAATTGTTTTAAAAAAGGTAAGTCCTTCGTTGTACAATGCTTTGGGTATCTTTTTGCCCTTAATTACCACCAACTGTGCTGTTCTGGGTATTGCCATCACAGTTACTCTAAAGAGTTTTAGTTTAATTGATGCAACATTATTCACCATGTTTACAGCACTTGGTTTTTGTGTTGCCATCATTATTTTTGCAGGCATTCGCGAACAATTGGAACTGGTGAACATTCCCAAAGGCATGAAAGGGATTCCTATTGCGCTTATTACTGTAGGGATTTTAGCGCTGGCATTTATGGGATTTGCCAATTTGGCTTAAGTTATGCTGCACCCCATTTGTTAGACCAATAAAGATTATTTCTTAGGTGATATCTTTCTGGTTAAATGTTGCGAAATTATTTTTTTTCTTATTTTTTAAAGTAGTGATAGATTGTTTCACTATCGATATTTATTTTATTATCAAAATTATATATCATTTTGGGAGTATCTATGCCGGCTTTCCATTCCACATTTCCAATGAGGATAAAAGTTTCATCCCATAAATTTGCTTCAAAAAACTTTTCTAATGTTTTTTTTCCACCTTCCACAATCAAAGATTGAATGTTTTGTGCATAAAGTTCAAGGAGAACTTTTTGTATATTTCCTTTTAAAAATGTAAAAGAATCATTGAGAATGGTTGGCTTTCTTTCATCGCATAGCACAAAACGCTGGGGCTGGTTTGAGCCATACAAACGGTTGGTTAATTTCGGGTTATCGTTTTTCAACGTGTTGTAACCCAATAAAATCGCCTGTTCTTCGTTGCGCAGTTTATGCGCCCAAACCCGCATTGATTCGTTAGTAATCCAATATTTTTCATAAATATTTTCAGTTCGCAAAATATCCATATACCCATTTTTTGTTTGCGCCCATTTGAGGATGATATAGGGACGTTTTTGGTTGTGAAACGTCATAAATCTCCGGTTCAAATGCAGGCATTCATTGTATAATATGTTTTCAACAACCTCAACACCGGCTTCTTGCAGCATTTCAATTCCTTTTCCGTTCACTTTTTTGTTGGGATCTCTATTTCCCACCACCACTTTAGGAATCTGTTTTTCAATAATTAAAGAAGCGCACGGAGGTGTTTTTCCATAATGAGAACAGGGTTCTAAATTAACATAAAGTGTTGATTCTTTTAACAATTCATGGTTTTTCACTGCGAAAATAGCATTTACTTCGGCATGTGGTGCACCATAATGTTGGTGAAATCCTTCTCCAATAATGTGCTCATTATGAACAACCACCGCTCCCACTAACGGATTGGGGCGTACTTTCCCCAGCCCCAAAGCGGCTAACTGTAGCGCACGATGCATCCAAAACTCATCAGTGGTCATTTTTTCAGGAAATAAGACAACGGCTGAAACTGTCTAACGTATTGCGTGTATTGTACCGTATATATTTCATCTTTATTATCATTGATCGTGGCATAAAACCTGTCTCTAACAATTTCATAGTAGTCCTCTTGAATCAATTGATCATCCTCATAGAGTTCTCCTTGACTAATATAGTGGTAAATATTAAGCGTAGTGGTTTTATTGTCAACATCAGTAACAGAGATAGTTTTACTAAGGTTAAATTGTGTAATAGAATCTTTTAATGAGTTCTCCATTTTCGGAAAAAACCTCTCATAATAGCGTTGTCTAAATTCAGATAACATATTAATTAAAAGTGTTGTATCATAGTCTAAAATTGCATTATTATGAATATCAAATAAAGAGAATGTTCTGGGACCCGATTTGCAAACGGAAAATGAATTTTCTGGATTTGCAATATCAATGAAAGAAGCATTTTGGATTTGAGTAAGTTTTGTAGAAAAGACAAGTTGCGAATACCAGTCAATAGGTTTTGGTGAGAACTGAGGAGTTATATATCCTCTAAAGCCCGGTTTATAAACGATATAGGGCTCAGGCATCCCTTCAATAGAGGCGTATGAGCCCAAACTGTTTTGGGTTGCATCTCCCAAAAAATAAGTTTTCGACAACCGTTCTTTTTCAAAGAAAGGATGTCCCAGCAGTTTAAATAGAGGTTTAGTTTCATAAATTTCCACTTTGATAGAACTTACTGCAAGCAATTGTATGATACTGTTTTGCGCTTTTTTTGCTATGGGTTGTGCTACGCGAATGGTAACCATGGTGGCAAGTAGATCTTTAATCTTGTGAATGGCAGCAGGTTTTTGATTATCCACCATCCATCCTTCGGAAGTTTTTGTTAATAATACTTTATCTCCAAACATATTTGCCATAAAAATCTTGCTCACAGCAGTAGTATCCTTTATGGCAAAAACAGCAGATAAGTTTTTAGAATTTGTAGATTTACTAAAAGCACCTCTTTTGTAAACTATAGCAAAAATAGTTAAGATTGCCAAGAGGGAAGCTAAAACTAAATATAGATTTTGTCTTTTCATTTTAAGTAAATTTTTTGGGCGGCAAATGTACACCATTTTTGCTAATTTTGCCGAAAAAATTCATGGTCTATAATTATTCTAAAATTGAACCCATTTTTAAATATTATTTGAATAATGGCTTTAAACACTCTCTGCAAGAAGTGGCAGACGCCGTATTAATTACTAAAAAAACATTGTTTAACAGATATATATCTAAAGAGAATCTAGAGTTTTGTCTCATAGATTATTGGCAAAAGAGATCAACTGCACGTATAGCAAAACGCATGGAATTTTCCAATAATGCCGTGGAAAAATTAATGATGTTTTTATTTGAACTACAATATTGTAAAAATAATGAGTCTTGTTTTTTTCAAAAAACTAAAGAGATTTTTTTAGAAAAGTTTTTACAAAACAGTCATCATATCAAACAATTAGAAGAAATATTTAGCATGGGAATAGAAGAAGAACTTTTTAAGTTTGATTCCGACCCGAAGGTATTCGCCTATTTTTTTCTGTTTAACACTTTCTTTTTATTGCTCAACGACAACTTGATTTATACCGAATTTATCTCCTTTCTTTTTGAGCCCATACTTACAGAAAAAGGGCATGGGGTTTTTAAAGATATTGATATTGAGCAAGTTTTTAAAACAAATTAAGTTTAATATTGTTGAGCTCTGTAGGTAATTAAGTGGAAAAATAAAACATAATTTTGCTGCATAAAAAAAAGAAAAATACAAAACAATAACAATGAACCTCATCCTCGACATTGGCAACACCCTGCAAAAAATCGCAGTTTTTGACGAAACCGATAAATGCCTTTTTTACCAATCTTTTCAAGAGATTACAAAGCTAACGCTTGCCTCCATTTTACGCACTTTTCCTGTAGAAAATTCCATCATCTCTTCGGTGGCAGATTTTAATGCGAATTTGGTCAAGTTTCTTGAAGAGAACACCAACATGGTTCATTATTCACACAAGACTAAATTGCCGGTAACTATTTTGTTCAAAACCCCTGAAACGCTGGGACTTGATCGCATAGCCAACGCAGTGGGAGCTGCGGCGCTGCATCCCGGCAAAAACGTACTCTCCATTCAAGCCGGCACCTGTTTGGTTTATGATTTTGTGAATGAAAAAGGGGAATATCTCGGCGGCTCCATCTCACCGGGAATGCAAATGCGCTTTGCAGCGTTGCACGAAAAAACAAAAAAACTACCCTTGTTAAAAAAAGAAGAAAGCCTTCCCCATTTTTTAGGAACAGATTCCAATAACTCTATTTTATCAGGGGTTCTCAACGGAATGTGTTACGAAATTGAAGGCTTTATTGAAGATTATCAAATGCAATTTAAAGACCTTACAGTACTATTTACCGGTGGTGATGCCACCTGCTTGCAAAAATTCATAAAAAATACGATATTTGCCGCCCCAAAAGTAGTACTGAAAGGATTAAATGAAATTATCAAATATAATGTGTAACCAAAAAAAAACTCTTCTCTTTTTCTTTGCTTTCTTGATGTTATCGATTTTCGGAGTTGCACAAAACGACATTAACTCCCCCTATTCCGGCTTTGGCGTAGGAAACCTTTCTCCTCGCACCAATACCGCCTTGAGTTCTATGGGCGGTGTAGGATATGCACTTCAAAATCCTTATTATATCAATTTTAAAAACCCTGCCTCTTACGCTGCTTTCGATTCGCTTTCCTTCATTGGCGAGTTGGCATTTAATATTACAAATCACAAGCTAAAAACCAATACCGAAGAGTATAAAGGCACCGTAGCACAGTTGGATTACCTCGCCATAGGCTTGCCTGTTTTAAAAGTGTGGCGCACAAGCGTTGGCATTATGCCTTACAGCGATATAGGATATAACATTATTGATAAACATAACAATACCATCTTTGGCGAAGTTACCAATAAATATCAGGGCTCGGGCGGCATACAACTCCTCTATTGGGGAAACGCCTTTAAACTGTGCACCGGATTAACCCTCGGCGTTAATTTATCCTATCTTTTCGGTAGAATCACTACAATGAGATTTGCAGAATATGAACTTTCTAACTCGTTTAATACACTAACCCATAGTTTCCGTCATATTGACGGTATGCAAATCACTGCAGGAATTCAGTACCATACTACCATTAAAGAAAAACACCAATTGGGTATTGGCGCTGTGTATGAAAACGCCATTAAAGTATGGTCGAAGGAAAATTTGCTTGTCTTAAAATATTATGAATCTTACTCGCCCAATGGCTATTTTGATACCACTAAGGTTAAAATTGGTGAAAACGCATTGAAAAGCACAATGAAAATGCCACAGAGTGCTGGAATCGGACTCTCCTACGGATATAAGGAGAAACTATTGCTTGGCATAGACTTTACCTGGCAAAATTGGAAAAAATTTTCCATGACAGAAACCAAAAATGCATTTAAAAATAATCTCGTTACCGCTATAGGTATTCAATATGTGCCTAATGTGTTGTCGTCTAAATATTATAATAAAATAAACTTTAGAGCGGGAACTAGAATCTCAACAGGGTACATTATTCTTAATGACAACCCTATTAGCGAATTTGCAGTTTCTGTAGGATTGGGATTACCCATTCGTACCATCAACACCCGATCCTCTATTAACATAATGTTTGAATACAGTAAGTTAGGAACAATAAAAAACAATCTTATTTTGCAAAATCAATTTAAATTATCTTTTAATTTTATTCTTCAAGAAAAATGGTACCAACGCAGAAAATTAGAATAATACAATTTTCACTCTCCTTTTTCGTTAAAAACCTCTAATAAATAATACTAACTATTATTAATACATAATCATTATGAAAAAATTTATGCTTTTTGCCATTGTAATGTGCTTTACATTTGGCAGCTTTGCACAACCATTCCCTTGTGGGTTTCAGTATGGAAAAACAGCAAAAGACTCTCTCGATTGTCTGGAACAGGTTTCCCTGTTTAAAACCTTTTACGATCAAAAAAATTACAAAGATGCCTATCCCCATTGGAAAAAAATCGTGGAAATTTGCCCATGTTCATGGAATGCCATCTTTAACACCACTTATCTTTCAAATATGTTAGATGCCTTAATCAATGCTACTGAAGATGAAGGGCTTAAAAATCAATATATTGATGATTTGTTGAATGGCGTTGGAAATCGCCACCGCTACTTCCCCAAACAATTCACCGAAGGTAACGGGCTTGGGTTTAAGGCTTTTTACATGATTCGGTACAAAGGAAAAAACACGGAAGATGTGATGAAAGCATTCGACATGTTTATTGAATCTATTGAAATGGAAAAAGAAAAAACTCAACCGAATATCTGGGATATCTATTTCCGTATTGCCGAACAAATTGCACGCGCTAAACAAGACACAACTATTATGATTGACGCCTACGAACGTGCTACAGAATATATTGAAATGGCAATCAATAACTACTATAAAGATATTGACAAACAGATTCCTAATTTTGAAAATCTGGAAGAAGCTTTTGAAAAAGGGCAAATTGAAAAAGCTGATTATGAAAACAGAAAACTACGTTTAGTACAAGATACTGCGCGCTCCATGCAGTTTATTAATAATTATGAAAAAACGTTGAGAAATATTGAAAATACTTTTATTCCATTTGCTCCCTGCCCTGTATTGGAACAAGTGTATGGAAATAAGTTAGAGCAAAACAGAAACGATGTTACTGCTTTGAAAAAAAGGTTAACGACCATGAGCAAAGGCAACTGTACCAATTCTACTGTTTTTGCTGACATGTTAAATATTGTTCACCAAGCTGAACCCAGCGCGCAAACAGCAAACTTGATGGGATACTATAGCCTCAACCACGGCAATTACGATGCCGCACTCGAATTTTTTAAAGAAGCTATTGAACTTTTTGAAACTAATGAGCAAAAAGTTGACCCCTGGTATATGATAGCGCTTGTTCAACAAATAAAAGGCAATTACTCCGAATCAAGAAGCGCCGCATTACAGGTATTGAAAATGAAACCCAACAGCGGAAAAGCCTATATGTTGATTGGAGATTTGTATGCTGCTTCAGGAAATAGATGCGGTGGCGATAATTCTATGCCTCTTGATTACAACTGGGCAGCAGCTGATAAGTATGCACGTGCAGTTGCTGTAGATCCCTCAGTAGCTGACCAAGTGAGAGAAAAACGATCAAAACTGTCATTCCCTTCCACACAAGATAAATTTCAAAGAGGTTTTAAAGATGGAGATGAATATAGAGTAGGATGCTGGATACAAGAAACAACCTCAGTAAGATAGCAATGTGGATAGCCACTGTTGCTGTGGCTGCAATCACAGTAACAGCCTGCCTGTCTAACACATATAACACACAATCAATAATCGGATTGTGTGTTGTTTTTTTGCTGCTCTGTATTATTGGGCTCACATATAAAACAACTGCCATACAACACTTTCGCTCTCTGATTTTACTCAGTTCATTAATTTATTTCGGATTTATTATGGGCGGATGTCCCTGCCTGTTATTTTATTTTCAAGGTTTTATCCTGTTTCTAATGGGCAAAACCGCTTTTTGGATTTCGTTTGTTGTCATTCTGTCCATAGTGCTGCTCTCCATTGTTTTTGGCGCCATTTGGTGCGGCTGGTTCTGTTGGCTGGGAGCTCTGCAAGAGTTTATCTTCCAACAAAATAAATGGAATATATTCAAATCACAAAAAGCACAAAAAATGCTGTTTTATATTCAAACTGCTGCTTTTGTAGCCTTAGTGCTTTGGATTGCCTTGATGCAACGCCCCGTGCTTTGCGCTTACGACCCTTTCATCGCTATTTTTCGGCTGAAAATTTTTAATTGGATAGGATATATTACTGTACCCTTATTAATTATTTCGTCGTTATTTATCTACCGTCCGTTTTGTCGCATCCTTTGCCCTATCGGATGGATTTTATATGTGGTAAAATTTATCCCTTTTGCCGCAAAATTGAAAATAGTAGAGTGTACAGATTGTCGCCGCTGCCATTCCCACTGCAAACTTCAGGCGCTCCAAAACAAACAGGTAGCCAAAACCTGTATATTATGCGGAGAGTGCAAAAAGAGCAAATGTGCCCATATTTCTTTTAATGAATAGGAAAATCAGCAAGGTTTTCTATAGAGCAACTGTGTCGCACATTCCTGTATGACTTCCTCAATTTTTAAGTTGTTTTTATCCGCCACTTCTATTAAAATATCCTGAAAATAGTAGGCAACAGAACCGCAAAAAAACCATGGAGAGGTACACTTTCCATAATAACCAAGTTGTTGGTCAAAGAAATCTTGAAAGGAAATGGCAATAATGGCTTTTATTTGTTCATTTTCGACATGTTTTTGTAAAAAAACAGGAATAGCAGCAAAAAAAGCCTGCGGTTTGGGTTCGCGGTATATTTTTTCAAGCACTATAGTTTTTGAAACGGAAAACGTTTGTTCAAAATCTTGTGCTATTTCAGGGGCGATCCTGTTTTTAAGATATTCTTTTATAAACTGTTTACCAACATAAGCGCCGCTGCCTTCATCGCCCAGCATATAGCCTAAGGAAGGGGCTTTGTCCACAATTTGTACGCCATCATAAAAGCACGAGGCAGAACCGGTGCCCAAAATTCCAATAAAACCTGCTCTATTATCACATAAAGCATGACACGCAGCATATAAATCTGAAAAAACGGCAATATCTGCGTTGGGAAACAAGGCGCTTAAAACATCTTTTACTTTTTGTGCAGGCGCTACGTTAAAACAGCCAGCACCGTAGTATCTTATTTTCTCAATTTCAGCAACAATAATGTTATTTTTGACAATGATTTCTTCAAAAATGGCATTTATCTCCTCTTTTGTAGCATAAGTGGCATTAATGCCGGCAGTTTTATACGAAAAAAAAGTACATGTAGCGTTGTATCCGATACATGTACTTTTTGTTGCGCCGCTTTCAATAAGAATGTTCATAAACTATTTTGTAATCACAAATTTACCTTGCGCAAAAATAGTATTTCCATTCATTAATTTAAAAACATAGTTTCCTGTAGCCAGCGAAGCCGTATTTAATTGGCATTCTGTTCCGTTTACCGCTTCTTCCATCACCTTTGTTCCGGCAATATTATACACGGTAACCGTTCCATTAAAATGTTCATTCATTTTAATATTTAAAACCTCATTAGCGGGATTTGGAAATGCTTTAGTGGTTAAAGATGAGAACAGATTTTGTTTAATACCATCCTCCTTATAGTTCAAAGTTACATTATCAATCCATAGCGTGCTGCCTTTTTGTCCTTTACATTCCATAAGTTGTTTAAAATTAACGCCGGCACTTGCCACAAAAAGCACGCGAATGTCGGTAAACACTGTATTCCAATGTTCTTTTGGAATTGCAATGTAGAAATGTGTCCATTCATTAACAGTTTCTTTAAGAATTAATTTTTCCACAAAAAGAGGCTCAGAAGCGCCTGCTTTATGAAAACCTATATCAATTAAAGCAGAATCTCCATTTACGGGATTGTATTTAAACCAGCCTTCCATAGCGTGCGGCGTTTCATTTCCCAACCAGTCTCTGTAAATAGTTACATTGCCTCCGGATCCTAAAAATTCTTCTACAAAATCTTGATTAATAGTTCCTACCATACCCGGAAGAAACACATCCTCTCCTACAGGAATAACACCGGAAACCAATTTAATACAAGAATTTCCTTGTTGTGCATTTCCAACTTTCCATGCAGTAATATCTGCAGGTTTTGGTTCGTTCTTTTTGGCAAACAAAGAATTGAGCGTGAAAAAACAATCTGTTTCAAACTCTTCGTAAGTGCCATTGTCCCCGTAATTATTCTTCCAACCTGTTTCAAAGTCGCTACCAGATAATTGCGGTTGTTGTGCAAAAAGGGAAAAAGCAGAAAGCAAAATGCAGAATGCTAAAAGGGTAATTTTTTTCATAAGTAATTTATTTATTGGTTAATATTTTTTGATGAGATGATGAGATGATAAGATGATTAGATGATGAGATGATTAGGGATGGAGTTTTGAACCTTGAACTTTAAATTTTTAAATCTTTTAAATTTTTTAAATCCTTAAATCTTAACAATAAGTTGCAGTGTATAAGTTCTGGGAGGTTCGGCGTAGAGTGGGCGGAGGGCGTAGAGACGGTTGCTGGCATTTTTAACGATGAAGCTGAGTGAAACTTTTGAGAAATAATAACTTGCACGTAAATCAAAGGTAATAGAACCTTTTTTATTGGCATGAAAGAAATTATAGAAGTTGTAGAATGGAAGATTTCCGCTGGCTTTAATAATCTTAATAGTTTCTTCCGATAATGTAGGGTTATTAATATCGTTGTCAAACATCAACACATCTACATTTTTCATGGAACTATAATAATTTAATGTGCCGCCAAGTGCAACTTTTTTGAAGAAAGAAAATTCAAGGTCAACTTTTACCATGTGTTCAATTCTGTATTTTAACACATTACGGGTAGTATCCGAACTTGTAATTAAGAAAGATTGTGGGAGTCCTAAAGCGCTTTCCGATGCTCTATAATAGTAATAAATCAGCCCAGGATCTTTCGTAGTAGGATTACTCCATGTATAAGAAGCCATGAGTGTATATTTTATGTTTTTGGTAATTTTCCCTTCACCCGCAAGCGAAAAATCAATGCCGTTTACTTTGGCAGGACCAATATTTAAGAATTTGTATCCTATTCTGTTCAAAAGATTGTCGGTGCTATTACCCCAAGGACCCATCGAAAATTCTATAAAGTTTTTGTAGTCCTGATGAAAATAACACAAATCAAACATTCCTCTAAAGTCAAACAGTTGAAAGGGTTGCATGATTCCTATTTCAGCGTTCCAACTACTTTCCGGTTTAAGTTGCGGATTTGGGAAAAAACCATAATTGCCTACTGTTAGAGAGATGAACTTTTCACCAATTGTTGGGAAACGATAACCTTGCCCGAACGAAGCCCTAAATGAAGTTTTCCAAGTAGGAAGCTGATAGTTAACCCCAACTCTGAAAATGGGTTTATTTTTTGCTTCCGATATAATTTTTACTCCCCACAGATTATAAAATTCCCACCTGCCTCCCAATTGCACCGTTAAGTTTCTTTTTTTGAAAAATTTTTGTTCAACTTGCGTATAGAATGAAAAATTATTTGAAAATACCGATGAAGGTTCTAACTTTCCTTCTGTGGCATGAGGATCTGCTTCCCCGTTAAATACAGGTCCGTATGAAGTAGCATATTGATTACTGACACCTGCAACAATGTTCATTCCAATTTTGTTGAAAGTTTTATTATATTGATATTCATCAAAAACCATCATGGTTTGAGCATCTAAATTGCCTCTTGATTCTTTACTGTTGCCAAACAAAACTCTATTTCTTAAGGTATGAGCACCGCCTTTTTCCGTAAAGTATTTCACACAAGGATCCACATAAAAGGTAAATTCTTTAAATTTATACTGAGCGTCTTCATACGCTCTGAAAATATTGGTATCTGCGTCAAACCATACGTAAGATTGTGCATTGTTAGAGAACATAAAATTGCCGTTTAAACTTACTGAAAGCCCTTTCACTTTTTCAAAGCGGTAACGGGTAGCGAAATTCAGGCGGGCTCTTTGATCAAATTTGCCTTTTGTGCTTGAATTGTAATTTTTTGAAACGGAGATTCTTTCTGCGGGTCCGATGTAGCTTTGGTCGTTAAAGAGTTCTCCGCCAACCACTAAATCGAAATTCTTTTTTATGATTCTAGCGTGCATAAACGAAAGTCCGCACGATATTGGATTGGTATGCAGCCAACTGGTTTGGTACGGGTTTTGCGGTTTGTCGTACATAGTAGCAAATGTCGTAATAATGGTTTGTGGCTTTGAGCGCGGATACGCGGTGAGCACATTGATGGCGCCGGTGAGGGCTGCCGAGCCAAACAGTACGGAGGCAGCGCCTTTTAGAATTTCCACTTGTTCAATGCTTTCCATAGGGATAAAGTTCCACATGGGGCGTCCGGCATCGGGGCGCAGCAGCGGCATGTCATCCAGCATAATCATAACACGACTCCCCATTCCTGAGCTGTACCCGCTGCCGCCGCGAATTTGCGGCTCGTTGTCAACCACCACAATACCGCCGGCAGTATTCACCAAATTATCTATTGAAACAAAATTCTTGTTTTCAGCCTGTTTGGGTTGCAAAACCACCAATGAATTGGTGGCAATTTCGGGGTTGGTTTCATATTTTGAAACGCTTATTTTTGCTTCCTTCAAACGGGTTGCAGTATGTTGCAGAAGAATGTCCACTTTAATTTCTTTCTTTTTTGATGAAAAAACAACCACCCTTTTTATAGGTTCATACAAACTTTGCACAAACTCAACTTCGCAACTGTCTTTTGTAATATTTATAGAAAAATTGCCCTCTATATCTGCCAAAAACACCTCTTTTATACAATCTACGCGAATTTGAACGTATGGAATGGGCATATTATCCAAGGCATCTTTAACCGTACCTTTTAATGTATATTGTGCAACCACAGACAGTTGCAAAAACAAACAAGAGAAAAATAATGCGTATAACTTTTTTACCATATAGTATATAATAGCGGGGGCAAAAATATGTTTTTATCAATACCAACTCGCACTGATAGCAAAAAAGCAGAGTCAAAATTTTAATATATACTTGTTTTGTAGGAAAATAAAAATGTTAATAGTTGTTAAGAGAACGGAATAGTTTATTAATATTTGCGTTTTTCATTTGGTTTTTTTTGTTAATGAATTTTTCTTTTTGAAAGTTTTATAGAACTCTGATGAAACTGATTGGGCAGATGATCTCTGATTTTAAGGTTTAATAGTTTGTTATTCCCACCTAATCCTCCGTAGGCAGGGCGACTCCTCATTAATCATAATTGTCAATTTCTAATTCTTTATCACTCGTTTATACCAAAATCTGTTTTATTCGGACAAGGGTTGAATTGTAATAAAGTAGCGATGATACACGTTATTATGTTGTTTCGTTTGAATCAAACAAGAGTTGAATTGAAATATAAGAGCATCTCATGCACTAATGTAAGTTTCCACTTTAACAATAATATACTCCGGTCGGAAGCATTTCTTTTGCAAAAAAATTATTGAACCTATCTCAAAGAAATCCTCTCATGAAAACCTTCGGTCTAATAGGCACTCCCCTCTCCCACAGTTTCTCAAAAAAATATTTTTCTGAAAAGTTTTTTAAAGAAAACATTACTGATGCCGAATATCAATTGTTTCCATTAGAGAACATAGAAGGAATTAAAGATTTGCTTAAACATCCCACACTACTGGGTTTTAATGTAACCATTCCATACAAGAGTGAAATCATTCCTTTTTTAGATGAATTAGATGCTGTGGCAGAAGAAATTATCGCAGTGAACTGTGTTGTAAAACAACAGGGTAGATGGGTAGGGTATAATACGGATGTGGCTGGGATGAAGGAGACCATGCAGAAGGTGGAAGGAGGAAAGGAGAAAGGAGAAAGGGGGTGGGGGAAAAGTGAAGGAAAGAAGGAGGAATTGGCGATTGTGCTGGGGAACGGTGGGGCTTCAAAAGCGGTTTGTTATGTGTTGAAACAGAAAAATGTTCCTTTTTTGGTAATATCTAGAAAAAAAACGGATGAAACAATTACTTACAATGAGGTAACCGAGCAACTCATTCATCGTGCTAAATTCATCATCAACACAACGCCGCTGGGGATGTTTCCCAATGTGAATGAGATGCCGCAAATTCATTATACAGCGTTCAATAAGAGACACATTTTAATTGATTTAATTTATAATCCTGAAGAAACGTTGTTTTTAAAAGAAGGGAAAAAGCGTGGAGCTACTGTTATTAATGGGCTTACCATGTTTCAGGTGCAGGCGGAAGCCAGTTGGAGGTTGTTTAGCCAAGTTCCTCCAAATACCTTTTAATCAGCAATTCCGGTTTGTTGATAGATTTCTGCACCCAATCGAAAAGCAGATCATTTTTTTCATTTTCTGTGAGTTGCCAATTTATAGAGGAGTTTCTTCTTAATTTTTCAACACATTGGCTCACGATAATGGCTACTGAATTGGAGATATTAAAACTATTTGTAAAGCCATACATGGGAATCTTCACGGTTTGGTCGGCTGCATCAATGGCAGCTTTCGAGAGTCCTGAAAGTTCCGTCCCAAAAAGGAACGCCACCGGCTTTTCCAACGGCAGTTCATCCAAAAAATGACTATTGTCATCGGGAAGCGTTGCCACAATGGAGTAACCTTTGGCTTTCAGCTCCTTAATGCAAGTAAGCATTGGGGCGTTTTCTTTTTGGTAATGTTTAATTGTTAGCCATTTATCTGCCCCCATGGCAATGGCTTTGTGTATTTGAAAGTCGTTTTCCCCCTCCACAATGTGAACATCCTGTATGCCCACACACTCGCACGAGCGCATCACCGCACTGATATTTTGCGTTTGATACAGATCTTCAACCACTACAGTAATGTGGCGAGTTCTGTTTTCTAATACTTTGTGTAGCAAAAATTTTCTTTCTTCTGTTAAAAATGTTTCCAAGAATGCGGTAAGATTTTTTTGTAAGGTTTTATCCATAATGTTAAGTTGTGGGTAAGGGTTCGCGAGAATACATAATAAAAATCTGGTTATGTACGCTCAAATTGCTGCTAATATCTAATTATTCATTCCTAATTTCCCGAACAATCTCCTCCGGCGCAATTCCATACAAGCACCTATAATCCTCATACTTACAAGGTTTATTGCCATAAACAGAGCACGGGCGACAGGGAAGGTTCAACTGTATTTGCGGATTGTTCTCCTGTCCAAACCCCACAAATCCTGAATAAGGATGGGTAGCGCCCCAAATTGAGACACAGGGAATGTTGCAAAGCGATGCCAAGTGCATACCGGAAGAATCCATACTCAACATCACATTTAAGGTGGAAATAATATTAAGTTCTTCTTTTAGTGAATGTTTTCCTATAAAAGAAAATACGTTTTGATATTTTTTCTGCCAACTTTCGCATATTTCCTGTTCATTTCTTCCTCCGCCAAACAAGTAAATTTCATAGTGGGCATTCAACGTTTCCACCACTTTTCCCAATAATTCTTGCGGATAGATTTTGCCCTTGTGCTGCGCAAAAGGAAAAATACCAATTTTTTTTACTTTTTCGGGAAAATATGGAATAGGCTTAGGCTTGACCACAACTTTAATTCCTAATTCCTGAAAAACATCCACATAACGTTGCCAGGTTGGTTTTAGCGGCGTTTTGTTTTGCATTTTTGCCTGACAAAGAGCTCGTTTTTCCTTTCTTCCTTTGTGTATAGTTGCAATCTTTATTTTATTGAATGACCATCTAAAAAGTAAAGTGAGCAGTTTGGAACGTAATACGCCATGCAGATCCGCCACGGCATCCATTTTGTATTTGTTTTTTAAATCTTTATAAAGTCTAAAAACGCCTTTAAAGCCTTTGTACTTTTCTTTAAAATCAATGGGAAATAATTCTAAGTTAGGAATGTTTTCAAAAAAAGGGGCAAAGAAAGCACGAGTAGCAAAAACAAACAGAGTGTTGGGATGTTGCGAAGCCACCTCTTTCATCACCGAAGCCGCGATGGCTACATCGCCCATGGCGGAGAAACGGAGTATGAGAATGGTGGGCATAGCTATTCTTTGTATAACACAGGGTTCAAACTTGGATCATTGTACATTTTCATTTGTTTATACAATTTCATCTTTTTTCTGCCGGCAGCCAAGTCGTTTAATAACTGTTCAATGGCGGTGGTCAAGTCAATTTCTTGTTGCAAAAGCATATCCAATTTTTCTTGACATTTTTCAATATGTGTACGATGAACCTCCGAGCGCAACAGTTCCTGTGCTATATGGTAGATTTTGAGTTGCAGAATGGAGAGGCGGTCAAACGCCCAAGCAGGAGTTTCAGTGTTTAATGGCGTTTTGTCTTCTGTAACAACATCTTTATACAAATCTAAAAAATAAGAATCTAAATACTCCACCAGATCGGTTCTTTCCTGATTAGAAGCATCAATTCTTCGCTTAATTACCAAAGCCTCAACAGGATCAATGCTAGGATTGCGAATAATATCTTCAAGGTGCCACTGCACAGTATCAATCCAATTCTTGTGATAGAGTAAAGCCTCCAAACTACCTTTAGAATAAGGGTTTTGCATTTGTTGATTTACACAATCATATTGATGATAATCCGCAATAGCTTGTTTATAAATGGAGATAGTTTTAGAAATCATGAATAAAAGATTATTTTTTTTTGAGTGGGCGAAAATACATTTTTCTATTTTCGCACAATTTTTAAAAAAACCATGATAAACATCTATCTATCTATATATCTTACAAATAACTATGTACTTTTTTCAAACATTAGAAAACTTAATAGGAAACACCCCAATGATCGGTATTAAATACCGGCTGCAAAACAACGAAGGTCTTATTTACGCGAAATGTGAACAACGCAACTTCACCGGAAGTATTAAGGATAGAATTGTGTTGCAGATTCTTAAGCAAGCATTTCAAGAAAACAAACTGAAACAGGGTGATTCTATTGTAGAAGCTACCAGCGGCAACACCGGCATCTCATTTGCAGCCATAGGAAAGCTCCTGGGCTGCAATGTTACAATCATCATGCCCAATTGGTTAAGTGTGGAACGAAAAAAAATTATTGAAAGTTTCGGCGCTAATGTCCTTACCGTTTCTAAAGAAGAGGGCGGCTTTTTAAGAAGTATAGCCATGACGGAAGAAATGGAGAAAATCAACCCCAACGTTTTTCTTCCCAAACAATTTGCTAACATTGAAAATGTAAAAGCACATGAAAAAGCTGGAGAGGAAATCTACCAACAGCTAAAAGAAAAACATTCTAAAATTGATGGCTTTATTGCCGGCGTGGGGACAGGCGGAACCATTATTGGCGTGGGAAAAAAGTTGCGAGAGTTCTACCCCAACATCAAAATCCACCCCCTTGAGCCTCAAGAAAGCCCCACATTAACTACCGGCTACAAAGTTGGATGCCACAGGATTCAAGGTCTTTCCGACGAATTCATTCCAGATATTATGAGCTACGAAAAAACCGATAAGGTAATTCAAATTGCTGACGGCGATGCAATTATTATGGCGCAGAAGCTGGCGCAAACATTAGGTCTCGGCTTGGGAATATCTTCCGGTGCAAACCTCCTCGGCGCCATCAAACTGCAACAACAATATGGGTTCGACAGCATAATTGCTACAGTTTTTCCTGACTGCAACAAGAAATATTTGAGCACCGATTTGATGAACCAAGAAGCGGTAAAGGGAGATTATTTAGCACCAAAGATTGAATTGCTTGGGCTTGTAATGTAAGAATGTCTCTAAATCAAATTTTTCACGACTAAGTAAAATAATAACTTCTTTACTTTTGCGACGACACAAAAAAAATATCTTCGCGGCATAAATATTCGTACCCTTTAATAATATCAATTTATGAAATTAAAACTTTTTTTAACCCTTGTAACAATTACTCTAATTATGAGTACAATAGCACAAAAACAGATCTATACTCCTGAGTTGCTTTGGCAATTGGACAGAGTAAGCGAGGCGGTACTCTCGCCAGATGGAGCGCAAATTTTATTCGGAATCACCCATTACGACATTGCGCAAAACAAAGGCAATAGAGAACTGTTTGTGATGCCCTCTACAGGAGGAATTTACAAACAATTAACGACTACCGAAATTAGCGAACAAAACGCAATATGGCGTCCCGACGGCAAAAAGATAGGTTATCTGGCTCCGGTAAATGACGAAATGCAAATTTGGGAAATGAACCCAGACGGCGCTGATTCAAAGCCTGTCTCACAAATAGCCGGAGGCGTGGAAAGTTTTTTGTATGCCCCAACAGGGAATCGCATTTTGTTTACCCAATCGGTGAAAATGGATAAGAATGCACACGATTTACATCCCGATTTGCCAAAGGCAAATGCCATGGTTTTCGACGATTTGATGTATCGTCACTGGAACGATTGGACAGATTATTCCTATTCGCATATTTTTATTGCCGATTATCCAAGCATGGCGAATGTTATTGATATTATGAAAGATGAACGCGCCGCAAGTCCCATTCCTAACAATGGCGGTTTGGAGCAAATCTGCTTCTCTCCCGATGGAAATTTTATTGCCTATACTTCAAAGAAAAAAACAGGGAAAGATTTTGCAGTAAGCACAAATTCAGATATTTATCTTTATGATGTGGTGCATAAAACCACCAAAAATATCTCCGCTACCAACGCAGGATATGATGTTGATCCCATTTTTTCTCCCGACGGAAATAGTTTGATTTGGGCAAGTATGGTTACCGACGGCTTTGAATCTGATTTGAAACGCATTTTTGGTTATGATTTAAAAACAGGAGTAACTACCAATTACTCAGCAAATTTTGGAGAAAGCGCTTCCGATTTCATTTTTAGTAAAGATGGAAAAAAACTCTATTTTATAAGCGGAATTAAAGCAACGTTTCAAATCTTTGAATTGAACTTGGCAACGAAGCAGTTCAAACAAATTACTCAAGGCAGGCATGATTACAGGTCTATTTCTCTACAAAACAATATCTTAATCGGTATCAGAGAATCTATGGAAAGACCGGCAGATATTTTCAATATCAATTTGAGTACAGGCAAAGAGACCCAGCTTACTTTTGTGAATGATGAAAAACTGAAAGAAGTGGCCTCTATCACGGTGGAGGAACGCTGGATTACTACTACCGATGGCAAACAGATGCTGGTATGGGTGATTCTCCCGCCCAACTTCAACCCGAATATGAAATATCCTGCTGTGCTGTTTTGTCAAGGGGGACCTCAGTCTGCCGTAAGTCAATTTTTCTCTTACCGTTGGAATTTTCAAATGATGGCTTCACGGGGATATGTCGTTGTGGCGCCCAACCGCAGAGGCTTGCCCACTTTTGGACAAGAATGGAACGACCAAATCAGTTTGGATTACGGCGGTCAAAACATGAAAGATTACCTCTCTGCCATTGATAATGTGTCAAAAGAACAATATATAGATGAAACCAAATTGGGCTGTGTAGGAGCAAGTTACGGAGGCTTTTCCGTATATTGGCTGGCGGGCAACCACAACAAACGCTTCAAAGCGTTCATAGCCCATTGTGGCATGTTTAATTTGGAAAGTTTCTATGGCACAACCGAAGAGGTGTTTTTCGTGAACCACGATTTTGGCGGCGCCTATTGGAACAAACCTGCGCCCCATAGCTACTCTTTTTCACCACACCGTTTTGTAGGCAATTGGGATACCCCAATGTTGGTGATTCATGGCGGCAAAGACTTTCGCATTCCTTACGCAGAAGGGATGCAAGCCTTCAATGCAGCTCAACTACAAGGCATACCCAGCAAATTTCTTTTTTTCCCCGAAGAAACCCATTTTGTTCTCAAACCGCAAAACGCTATTTTGTGGCAGAGAGAATTTATGGGCTGGTTAGACAGATGGTTGAAATGATTTGGGTATCATTCTGCCATTTTGGCAGCATAGCTTTTTTGGCACTCTATTTGCAGAACCTTGAGCCGTTGGCTGAAGCCAACGGCAATTAATATAACATTACATATATGAATCTCAACAATCTGACTCTCAAATCGCAAGAAGCCATTGCGCAGGCGCAGTTGGTGGCGCACAGTCAAAAACAGGCGCGTTTGGAAACGCTTCATATTTTAAAAGCATTAATAGAAGTGGATGCCAATGTGGTTCCTTATCTGCTTAAAAAATTGGATGCAAATCCTAAAATGATTTTGCAAATTGTTGAAAAACAGATACAATCGCTGGCAAAAGGTAATGGAAGCGACATCTATATTTCACCTGCGTCAAACACAGCAATACAAAAAGCTATTCTGTTCAGCAACGAGTTGGGCGATGACTTTGTGTCGCTGGAACACCTGCTCTACGGCATCTATCTGGCAAATGATGACGCCGCCAAGATTTTAAAAGATGCCGGCATCAGCGAGAAAGGGATTAAAACAGCCATTACCGATTTGCGCAAAGGCAGCAAAGTGAACGACGACAGCAGCGAAGAATCCTATAATTCTCTAAACAAATATGCTGTAAATCTAAATGATGCTGCCCGTAAAGGCAAACTTGACCCCGTGATTGGGCGCGATGAAGAGATTCGCCGCGTATTGCAAATCCTGTCGCGCAGAACCAAAAATAATCCGATTTTGATCGGTGAAGCAGGCGTAGGTAAGACCGCCATTGCAGAGGGCTTGGCACACCGTTTGGTGAGCGGCGACATTCCTGAAAACCTGAAAACCAAAAAGTTATTTTCTCTGGATATGGGCGCACTCATTGCCGGTGCAAAGTATAAAGGCGAATTTGAAGAGCGTTTGAAAAATGTGATTAAAGAGGTAATTGAATCGAATGGGGAGATTATTCTCTTTATTGATGAGATCCATACGCTGGTGGGCGCGGGCGCTACAGGCGAGGGCGCCATGGATGCCGCAAACATCCTGAAACCAGCCCTTGCACGCGGCGAACTCCGCTCAATAGGCGCCACAACGCTTAACGAATATCAGAAATATTTTGAAAAAGACAAAGCATTAGAACGCAGATTCCAACCCGTAAAAATTGAAGAACCTGATAAATATTCCACTATTTCCATTCTGCGCGGTTTGAAAGAACGTTACGAAACTCATCATCAGGTGCGCATTCTGGATGAGGCGATTATGGCGGCAGTGGAACTGTCGTCAAGATATATCACCGACCGTCAATTGCCCGATAAGGCGATTGACTTGATTGATGAAGCGGCTTCAAAATTGAAGTTGGAAATCAACTCTATGCCGGAAGAATTGGATGAATTGGATAGAAAAATTCGACAGTTGGAGATAGAACGTGAGGCTATTAAAAACGAAAATACGCCCGACAAGTTAGAGCAGTTGAGTAAAACTATTTCCGAGCTACAGGAAGAACGCAATGCACTATATGCCAAATGGCATGCGGAAAAAGAGGTGGCAGAAAATATTCAAAAGAAAAAGGCAGATATTGAGCAGTTTAAATTGGAGGCTGCTGAACAGGAGCGACAAGGGAATTTCGGTCGGGTGGCGGAACTGCGCTACGGCATCATTAAGGAAGCCGAAGGGCAGATTGAAAAGTTGCAGCAGGAACTGAACGAACTGCAAGCCGACGGCGCCATGATTGACGAGGAGGTGGGCGCCGACGACATTGCCGAAGTGGTTGCCCGCTGGACAGGCATCCCATTAACCAAAATGATGCAAAGTGAAAAGATAAAACTGCTCCACCTGGAGGAGGAACTGCACAAACGCGTAGTAGGGCAAGACGAGGCGATTACCGCCATTGCAGATGCTATTCGTAGAAGCCGCGCCGGCTTGCAAAGTAGCAAGCGCCCCATCGGTTCATTTATCTTTTTGGGAACAACGGGCGTTGGCAAAACTGAGTTAGCCAAAACGTTAGCCGAGTATCTGTTCAACACCGAAGATGCGATGATTCGCTTCGATATGAGCGAATTTCAGGAGGCACACTCCGTTTCAAGACTGATAGGTTCGCCTCCAGGTTATGTGGGCTACGACGAAGGCGGGCAACTCACCGAAAAAGTGCGCCGCAAACAATACTCCGTAATACTGTTTGACGAAATTGAAAAAGCGCATCCCGACATTTTGAACATCCTGCTGCAAGTGCTCGACGACGGCAGGCTTACCGACAACAAAGGGCGGGTGGCTGATTTCAAAAACACTATCATCATCATGACCTCCAACATCGGATCGCACATTATTCAGGATAACTATGCCGACAAAGGCAAATACACGGATGAAGAAGTGTTTGAACGCACCAAAAACGAGGTTACCGACATGTTGAAAAAATCACTGCGCCCCGAATTTCTCAACCGTATTGATGAAATTGTGATGTTCCAGCCACTTTCCAAACGCGAAATAAAAGAGATAATAAAATTGCAAATCAACGATTTGAATCGCCTGATAGGGGAACAGGGGGTACACGTGGAATTTACCAAGTATGCCTTGGATTTGTTAGCCGAAATGGGCTACGACCCAGTGTACGGCGCTCGTCCGCTGCAACGTGTTATTCAAAAGAAAATACTGAATGAGTTGTCGAAAATACTATTATCTGGTTCGCTAAACAAAGACCTGCCCATTAAGGTAGATTCGTTTGAGGAGGGGAAATTTGCGTTTTTTAATTAATAAAATTGTACTTTACCAATATTAATCAAAAAAATACTTATTACGAAATCGTGAATCGCAAAATTATACTTACGAAAGACGGCTCCAGCAGCATCTTCTTAGAGGAGATCAATGAACACTACCACTCTTATTTTGGGGCATTGCAAGAATCCCTACATATTTTTATAGAAGCAGGTTTGTGTTCAAATCTGCTTTCCTGTTTGGAAGAGATTTCTATTTTGGAAGTCGGATTCGGAACAGGACTGAATGCACTATTAACTTACTTCAAAGCAACTGAGTTACACAAAAAAATTAAATACGAAACGGTTGAACTATACCCGCTCACATCACAAGAAATAGAGCAACTAAACTATCCTTCTCTCCTACCTTACTCTAATGCAAAAGAAATATTTACAACTTTACACAACTGCAAATGGGATGAAAAACAGATGATTACTGAAAATTTTTCTTTGCATAAACGACATACTTCTGCCCTCAATGCCGACTATCCATCTAAAAATTTCGATTTGATCTATTTCGATGCCTTTTCCCCTGAAGTGCAACCCGAATTATGGGGAAAAGAACTGTTTGAATCCATTTACAAAAGCATGAAAGAAGAGTCTATCTTATTGACTTATTGCACTAAAGGAAGCGTTAAGAAAACCTTGAAAGAAATAGGATTTCTAATAGAAAAACTTCCTGGTCCTGCCGGTAAGCGAGAAATATTGAGGGGGAGAAAATGTTAATCTCTTCATTACAATAAAATTCAGATATCAAATGAAAAAAATCGAACTCCTTGCACCGGCAAAAAACTTGGAATGCGGTATTGAAGCCGTGAAACACGGTGCTGATGCGGTCTATATCGGTGCTCCGAAGTTTGGGGCGCGGGCAGCAGCAGGCAATTCATTGCAAGATATTGAACTGCTTGCATCATACACGCATCGCTTTAATGCTCGCGTATATATTACGCTAAATACCATATTAACAGACAAAGAGTTAGGCGAAGCGCAACGGCTTATTTGGGATTTGTATCACGCAGGTGCCGATGCCATTATTGTGCAAGATATGGGCATTCTTCAACTTGATTTGCCGCCGATTGCGCTGCACGCCAGCACGCAAACTGACAATAGGAGTTTGGAAAAAGTGCTATTTCTCGAAAAAGCAGGCTTTTCACAAATTGTTTTGGCGCGAGAATTGAGTGTGAATGCCATAAAACAAATCGCATCGCAGGTGAACACGCCATTGGAAGTGTTTGTGCACGGCGCTTTGTGTGTGTGCTACAGCGGGCAGTGCTATATGAGCGAGGCGTTCGGCGGGCGCAGTGCTAACCGCGGCGAATGTGCACAATGTTGCCGATTGCCATACGATTTGGTTGATGTTGAAGGAAATACACTTGCAAAAAACCAATATCTACTCTCGCTCAAAGACTTGAATTTGTCGGATTATTTGGAAGAATTATTACATGCAGGCGTTTCTTCATTCAAAATTGAAGGAAGATTGAAAGATGCGGCTTATGTGAAAAATGTTACGGCATTTTACCGCAAAAAATTAGACGATATATTTGAAAAATCGAATAAATACCAAAAATCTTCATCGGGAACTGTTTTCTATTCCTTTCAGCCTAACCTGCAAAAAACCTTTCATCGCGGCTCAACCGATTATTTCTTGCACGGACGAAATATCGACATTACCTCTTTTGACACCGCAAAATCGAAAGGCGAATTTGCCGGAAAAGTAAGCAAAATTGGGAACAATTACATTGTTATCGAGGGCAATACAATGTTTCATAACGGTGATGGTGTTTGTTTTTTGGATACAAAAGGCAATTTTAACGGCTTCCGCATCAACAAAGTGGAAGGCGAGCGGCTGTTTCCGACGGCGCTCCACGAAATAGAAGGTCTTGAAACAGGTACGGAAATGTTCCGAAATTTAGATTTTGATTTTATTAAAACCTTAGAAAAAGAAACGGCAAAACGGAAAATTGCAGTTGATTTATCGCTTTCCGAACTGCCCAACGGTTTTATGCTGAATGCCTGTGATGAAGACAATAACACTATTTCGCTTTCTTTCGAAACAAAAAAAGAAGAGGCGCAAGATGCAGAAAAAGCAGCAGAAAACATCAAAAATCAACTTTCAAAATTGGGTAATACAGATTTCCATAAGCGTTCGTTCCGTTTGCTCTGGGGAGATGCTTGCTTCTTCATTCCCAACTCATTACTTTCCGATTGGCGTAGAAAAATCGTGGAAGCATTATCTGCAAAAAGAGCGGATAATTATGTTTTCCTGCGAAAAAAAATAGAACCAACCACGCACCCCTACCCTACTCGCGAGCTTACCTATTTGGGTAATGTGCATAATGAAAAAGCTAAAGATTTTTACACGCAGCATGGTGTTAATGAAATTGCGGCATCCTTTGAAAAAGAAAAGATTACCAATGTGCCATTGATGTTTACGAAACATTGTTTGAAATTCTCCCTTGGACTTTGTGGTCGCAGTGATGTAAAAGAACCGCTTTTTTTAATCTATCGCAATGAAAAACTACGTTTGGAATTTGATTGCAATCTTTGCGAAATGCGAATTCAAAACACCTCATCTAATATTCTCTTGTAAAATCTGTAATGCTTCCTGCACGGAAACAAAATTGGAGATGCGCTCTTTTCCTTTGTAAACCGCCACTTTATCGTTGGCGCTGCCAATAATTCCAAAGTCTGCATCCGCCATTTCGCCGGGTCCGTTTACCACGCAACCCATCACTGCAATTTTTAAATGAGGATAATTTGCAAATCGCTGTTTTACAGCGCTAAGTACCGATTGAATATCATATTGCGTGCGACCACAGGAAGGACAGGCTACAATTTCAGTATGCGTTTTTTTGATGTTGCAAATTTGTAAAATGCAGTTTTGCAACTGTTCTATTTCTTCGATATTAAAATATTGATTTTCAATAACAATATCCTTAATGACATGGGTTAACCACCATTTTCCAGTGAGCGCCCCTACCCCAGCCCACCATTGTTCTTTGTTTTTTTCAGGATAACAAATTTTCAAAATGCCATCAGAAAATTGCTCATAACAATTATGTTGAATATCCTGAACAGCAGCCACTAATAATTTAGAAAATGCAATTTCATTCACAGGATTTTCGGTTAACGACACCCGAAACGTGTTTCCAATTCCTTTGAGCAACAGCGCCCCGATTCCCACAGCGGATTTCACGCGCCCTTCCATCTCATTGGCGGCTTCGGTTACCCCTAAATGAAAAGGATACACCCTGCCCATCTCAGTCATCTTATTGTACAACAAACAATTGGCTTCCATCATAGTTTTCACATGGCTGGATTTAATAGAAAACACAATCCTTTGAAAATCATACTTTTCTGCAATTTCAATCCATTCCAACGCAGAAGCCACAAGCGCTTCGACTGTATTTCCGTATCGTGCAATAATTCTACCGCACAACGACCCTTGATTTACGCCCACCCGAATTATCGTGTTGTTTTGTTTGCAGATTTCAATTAGGGGTTTGGCTCGCAATGACATTGCTTCAAAATCTTGATTATATTCGTCCTCATTAAAACATGCCGAATAATCTCTCTTATCTGTAAAATTTCCGGGGTTTATTCTGATTTTTTCTACAAAATGGGCGGTTTTTTCTGCAACTTCGGGTAAAAAATGCACATCGGCAACCAAGGGAATATCCTTGCCCTTCTCCTGCAACGTGCGTTTTATTTGGAGCAAAGCCTCCACCTCTTTCAGCCCGGACACAGCAATGCGCACCAAATCTGCGCCTGCATCAACCAATTCCATAATTTGAGCAACCGTAGCTTCAATATCGTTTGTGTCCGTATTGGTCATGGATTGAAGCAGGTAATGCTGTGATGAAGTGGAAAAAACTACATCATTGTTTATTTTTGTTTCAATATATTCAATTTTTGTGTTCATTGTTTCCCCACTCTTCTAACGACCGCGATTACTTTTTCAACCCTTTTTTTACCACCTCTCCCA
This sequence comes from Lentimicrobiaceae bacterium, assembly GCA_009787675.1. GTDB lineage: Bacteria > Bacteroidota > Bacteroidia > Bacteroidales > WCHB1-69 > WRNX01. The sequence goes on along the minus strand of WQSU01000001.1, from coordinate 5,607 downwards.
TTCACATCGGAGATAGATACTATCAATTAATGGGGTAGTCTCTCTAATACATTCTTCTTCTGTTGCAATTAAACTACCGTATCCAGCTCGTATATTACCATTAAGTTCATAACAAACGCATTGTTTCTTACAAGAAACTGCTACTACAGAAACTAATACAATAGCGATTAAAATAAAAAAGATTTTTTTCATAATGATAAGTAATTTAATATGTTTATAGATATAATTTGAATTGGTTTTTAGTCAATTTATCGCTTTCTCAAACTCAACTTTCGCATAAATCATTAACCATTAACCATTAATCATTAACCATTAATCACTCCCAACTCCTTCCCCACCTTCGTAAACGCCTCAATACAAGCATCCAAATCTTCAACATTGTGGGCGGCAGATATTTGCACGCGGATACGGGCTTGTCCTTTTGGAACTACAGGATAATAAAATCCTGTAACGTAGATTCCCTCTTCTTGCAATTTAGCTGCCATATCTTGCGAAAGTTTGGCATCGTACAACATTACGGCACAAATGGCTGATTGCGTGGGCTTAATATCAAAACCTGCTTGAATCATTCGCTCAGTAAAATATAACGTGTTGCTGTGCAGTTTGTCTTGCAACTCGTTGGTTTCCGACATGATTTCCACCATTTTAATTCCGGCAGCTGCCACCAACGGAGGAATGGAATTGGAGAACAGATAAGGACGCGAACGTTGACGCAGCAAATCAATAATCTCTTTTTTACCTGTAGTAAAACCACCGATTGCGCCACCAAATGCTTTGCCCAAAGTGCCTGTAATAATCTCTACCTGTCCTCTTTTGTTATAGAGTTCTGTAACCCCACGACCTGTTTTTCCCACCACGCCGGCAGAGTGTGATTCATCAATCATTACCATACAGTCATATTTTTCAGCAAGTTCCATAATCTTATCTAAGGGGGCTACGTTTCCATCCATAGAAAATACGCCGTCGGTAACGATTAAGCGAAAACGCTGTGCCTGTGCAGCTTGCAACTGTTTTTCTAAATCCGCCATATCGGCGTTGGCATAGCGGTAGCGCACGGCTTTGCAAAGGCGCACACCATCAATGATAGAAGCATGATTCAGAGCATCGGAAATAATCGCATCTTCTTCACTTAGTAGCGGTTCAAAAACTCCGCCGTTGGCATCGAAGCAAGCAGCATAGAGAATGGTGTCTTCCATTCCGAAAAATTCTGCGATTTTTTCTTCTAACTTTTTGTGCAAATCTGAAGTTCCGCAAATAAAGCGCACAGAAGCCATGCCATAGCCGTGCGAATCTAATGCTTCTTTTGCCGCAGCAATCAATTTAGGATTGTTTGCCAATCCTAAATAGTTATTGGCACAGAAATTTAATACTTTCTTGCCATTCTGCAAAGCAATTTTTCCTCCTTGCGGAGAAACGATAATACGTTCTTTTTTAAACAATCCGGCATTCTCAATGTCGGTTAATTCTTTTTGTAAAAATTGTTGAAATTTAGTGTACATGTTATATTTGATTTTCGTAAAAAAACAGTTGCAAAAATATTCTTTTCCTAATAATAAAAAACTACTTTTGCAAGTTTTGAAAAAAACATGATTAAATTTATTAAACTAATTTAAAAACAATACATTACACATTAATAGATTATTTTTTATATGGAAATCATTGGAAAACTCGTTCAGAAACTGCCCTTGCAGTCGGGCATTAGCAAAACCGGAAACAGCTGGCAAAAGCAAGAATTTGTAATTGAAACCTTGGAACAATATCCCCGCAAAATCTGTGCTAACCTTTGGGGCGACAAAACTGCCGTATTAGAAGCGCTTAACATTGACGACAAAATAGTGATGAGTTTCGATTTAGAATCTCGCGAATTTAACGGCAAATGGTACACCGACATAAAAGCCTCGAAAATTGAGCCTGTTGCCGGCAACCCTCAAGCACAAAGTGCACCTGTTGCACCTGCGCAATATACTACGCCGGTTAGCGAATTACCACAGGAATTTGATGCTTTACCGGAGGAAGGTGGGGCAGATGATTTGCCATTTTAAACTTGCAATATGACTTTCGGTATCACTCATCTTTCCCAAATCCCTATGCGCGCGGAGCCAACGCACAAAGCGCAATTGGTTTCGCAGTTGCTGTTTGGGGATGCTTACCAAATTGAAGAATTTGTTGACGAATGGTTGAAAATTAAAACATTAGATTGTGGGTATGAAGGGTATATTGAGAAAAAAGCGTGGAATGAGTTGCACGAAGATGACGCCGCTGAATATATGTCGCTGCCTAAATATTTTGTAAACAATTATGTCATCATTGTTAAAGAGGTTGAAACCGATACTACATTTCCTGTGTTTATGGGCTCCTCTTTTCCTTTTCCTAAAGAGAATATGTTGATTTTAGGGAATGCCATTTTTGTTGTGGAATTACCTGAGGCAAGGGTTTTTACCAAGTACCATAGCCTATCGGAGCAACAATCTGCGCTGTTGCTGTTTGCTTCGACCTATCTGCACGCACCCTATTTGTGGGGCGGCAGAACCCCCGCCGGCATAGATTGCTCTGCATTAGTGCAATTAGTCCTCAAAAGCGTAAACATAGCCCTGCCCCGAGATGCTTCTCAACAAGTAAACCACGGAACGCAAATTGACTTTGCCACCGAATGGCAAGTAGGCGACATCGCCTTTTTCGACAACGATGAGGGAAGGATTACCCACACGGGCATCATCTGTGGAAAGGATAAGATATTGCACGCCAGCGGCTTTGTAAGAATCGATATATTAGATACTACAGGAATCTATAACAAACAATTAGAACAATACACCCACAAACTCCGAACAGTACGACGACTGCTGTGCAAATAATGCAGTAAAATCAAATAATAACCCTATCTGATAATAACCCTATCTGACCTAATAAAAAAGAGGCTGCCTTTTAGACAGCCTCTTTTTTGTCCGGTAGAGTCGCGATGTATCGCGTCTCTGCCTTCCTAATTTAGTAACCAAGTTATATTTTAACCATCTTCATTGTCACTTTTTCGCCAGTGATACTTTCAATGGTAACAAAATATATTCCTATGCCAAGGTCTCCTGTAGAGATTGCTTTGCCGTTGAAGTTAACGGTTTTAACGATTTGACCTGTTAAATTCGTTATTTGTACGTTCTTAACAATTTCGGGATTGCTAATATTTATTTCATTATTGAATGGGTTAGGATAAAGTACGATATTCGATAAAGCGTTTTCGATAACACTGCTCGGTAATCCGAAAACAGCTACCAACGCACGGTTGGCGGTTGCCAAAAATTCATAACGGCTGTTGTAAGAAGTCCATTCACCGTTTTCTGACCAATATTTGAATTCGTAACCTTCTTTTGCAGTAGCTTCAACAACTACAGGCTCATACATTTTATATTCACCTCCGCCTGTTGCAGTACCCAAAGTGGTGTTTTCGGAAGCAGCAGTAATTGTGAATGTCAGTTGAGGAGGATTTGTACAAGTGCTGGTAAAGTTAATAGTAACAATTTGAGATTCTCCTGAAGAGTAAACAGCTTGCACGCCTGCGGTGTGAGCGCCTGCCGGTACATTCTCGAATGCATACTCGGTGTTTTTCGTTATGGCAACTTCAACACCATCCATATAGATTCTGAAACCTAAGAAAGATCTGGAGTTAATGCTTTTACTTGATCCTTCGCCTGAACTTTTTGCATTTGTTACGGATAAAGTAACTAAATCTGAAGAAACGTCACCATCTTCATCTATGATGGGAGTAACAGTAAAGGTGTAGTGTTTATCAGCTTCAAATACGAAGTTGTCGCGACGTGCATCCTCGCCATATGGCACCCATAAAGCGTTACCTACTTCTGGATTAATGGTAATGAAATCGTAAGTGCCGGGAGGAACCTGGATCGTTTTGCTGTTCATAAATACCCAGTTATTAGGATTTGCTGTTGCTTTTTCACATGCCGGAGTTGCACCCACAGGAATTCTGTAGTTAAATCCGTTATAAACGGCAGGAACAATGTTTGAACAAGAAACGAATGGGTTACTTCCAAAGTATGACACTGCCGTTTCATCCAATAGCATTTGATATCCTGAAGCGTCTCCCCAAACATCGGTAGGTACGTTTAAGGTAATAAATGGATTTGTAATATTGTTCCATGAAAGCACTTGTTTGCATGAGCTCACATTTTTGATTTCCAATTTGAATGGTTTCTCAATGATTTCAATCAATGTAATTGTGCCCAAATCAGAAAGGTCATCGTTAATGGCTACTGTTGCTACATAGGTGTTATATCCTTCCAATTCGATGGTAAGTTTATAGCTTCCTTTTAAAACATTATTGATAGATACATTATTAGTATTAAGCGTTCTTTGGTAGATATAGGCCGGATTGCCGTTACTGTGTGATAGAATGAAGCGTGCGCCGTTCACAGGGTCTCCCGAGTTAGTTTTAACATAAGCCGAAACAGAAGCAATTCTTCCAAAAGGACATATCGGGGAGAATCTTGGAGCTGATACAGTGTTGTTGGTATAAACCGCTTTCACTGCCCAATAGTAGTCGGTGCCGCTCACTAAGTTGTCCACATCAATTTTTGAGTTTACATCAAGATTAGTACCGAGTGTAGTCCAACTGGGTTCAGTTTGTCCTGCAATTAATCTATACAAGTTGTAACCAATATGCGATTTGCCGCTTTTTGGAGCAACCCATGCAGGTGTTTGGGTGGTTTCATCTATGAGACCTTTTTCTTTTGCACAGAATAAAGGATAATCTTGTGTGGAAATTGTAGATTTTGGTTCTGGTGTTCTGTAAGCAGAATTTACACCAAATTCTGTATCATAACCGTAAGTCATCGATTTTCCTAATGAGTTAACATGCGCTCTAATCATAGGAATACAGGCGGTCATATTGGGGTGCCATCCCCATTCCACGTGCATTATTACAAAAGTTCCGTCGGCAAGTCTAACATAGTCTAAATTTGCGTTAGCATTAGGACCGTTTTCATCCACACCTATTAGATTGGAATAATAGGAAGTTCCTGAGAAGTGCCAACGGATCATGGCATAGAACGTACCTGAATAGGGAACGTTGGGCATGGGGATCGTGATCCATTTGTTTTCCGGCTCATTGAACATGAATTTTTCGCTGGCGCCAACTTTTTCGTATTTATCATTGAATATTTCAATACTTACTCTTCTTGGACCTGCATTGTAGTCAGCCATTTGGAACAATTCTATAGCTGTAATTTCCCCACTTTCGGTAACAGGGAATTTGGTACCAATGTGCATTTCAGAAGACCCCGGAGTCCATGCATTTTCTGCAGTTCCGTCGTCATAGAAATAAGTTTTACCAATGTCTTGAGTGGGTTCCGACCAGGTAATTAACATGTCGTTTCCGCTAACGCTCCAATTCACTTCTTCTACAGGGTAAAGCATTTCGGTAAGGTTCACCGTATAGGCAGGCGTATTGTCTTGCGTAATGTTGATATCAACATTGCGATAAGTAGAATAGCCGGGAAGGGTAACCGTAATACTATAGATACCTCTCCAAATTTCATCGAATGTTGTTCCGGTAGCGCCTGCTGTTTTTTGGTATAAAAGATCTAATTCATCATCCTGATT